>JAIXRT010000201.1 GCA_027485075.1 Cytophagaceae bacterium | reverse complement strand
GCATTAAGCCCGCTGGAAATCAAAACATTAGGTTCGCTAGCGCGTTCATTAGGAATGGAAACCTTACTCGAGGTACACGATGAAGAGGAATTGAATCGTTCGTTGGGCGATTATATTTCGGTAGTAGGTGTAAATAACCGGAACCTGAAGAATTTTTCCGAGCAAAATGTGGAGGCATCCAAAGTCCTTGCGGATAAAATTCCTGCACAGTTTGTCAAAGTTTCAGAGAGCTGTATTTCTGGACCTGAGATTATAACTGAATTGAAAGGCTACGGATATCGCGGATTTTTAATTGGAGAGAGTTTTATGAAAACGAGCAGTCCGGGTCAAGCATTAACTGATTTCTTAAAGCAATAAACATGAAGTGGAAGGTTTGTGGCATGCGGGATTTGAAAAATATCGAGGCAGTAGCTGCATGCGAACCGGATTACATGGGATTCATATGGGTGTCGAAATCTCCACGATATGTAGGGGCAGATTTTGTCATCCCGAATTTGCCAGCTAAAACAAAGGCAGTAGGCGTGTTTGTGAATGAGTCCACGGCCAACATACTTGCCCTGTCAAAAAAGGCTGGGTTTCAAGTCGTGCAATTGCATGGAGATGAAGGCCAAGAGGTCATTGACGAATTGCAAGCGGCAGGTTTGCTTGTTATCAAAGCCGTTAGTGTTAGCACGGAGCAGGATGTTAACGGATTGGATTTGTTGCCTGATTATTATTTGTTTGATACCAAAAAAGGATCGCAAGTGGGTGGAACAGGAGAGCGGTTTGATTGGTCTATACTAGAAGCCTACAAACTCAATATTCCCTATTTTTTAGCTGGCGGTTTGGAAGAGGCGAGTATCAAAGAAGCAAAGCAATTACCGGGCTTATACGCCCTAGATTTTAATAGTAAATTGGAGCTGAGCCCTGGGTTAAAGGACTTAGTGAAGGTGAAGGATATAATGCAAAACATATGAAACAGTCATTTCAAGTTGACGAACGTGGATATTACGGGGATTTTGGCGGAGCCTTTATTCCAGAAATGTTATATCCGAATGTGGAAGAGTTACGTAGCCGGTATTTGGATATTATGGCGGAACCTGCATTTCAAAAAGAATTTCAGTTTTTATTGAAAGACTTTGTAGGCCGACCGACCCCGCTCTTTAAGGCGGAGCGATTATCGGCCAAATACCAAACGAACATCTACCTCAAACGTGAAGATTTATGCCATACTGGCGCACACAAGGTGAACAATACGATTGGCCAGATTTTAGTGGCGAAGCGTTTGGGCAAAAATAAGATTGTCGCGGAGACGGGGGCGGGCCAACATGGCGTTGCGACGGCTACGGTTTGTGCGCTGATGGGCATGGAGTGTATCGTATACATGGGTGCCATTGACATTGAGCGTCAGGCTCCTAATGTGGCGCGGATGCGCATGTTGGGCGCCCAAGTGGTCGCAGCTCAATCCGGATCTAAAACATTGAAGGATGCGACTAATGAAGCTATGCGCCACTGGATTAATAATCCGGTTGACACGCATTACATCATTGGTTCGGTGGTGGGGCCACATCCCTATCCTGACATGGTAGCTCGATTCCAGTCGGTGATTTCAGAGGAAATACGTATTCAGTTGCAAGAGAAAGAGGGGCGTGATTATCCAGATTATGTGATTGCATGTGTGGGTGGCGGTTCGAATGCGGCGGGTGCGTTTTACCATTTTTTGGATGAGCCACGTACCCAATTGATTGCAGCAGAGGCTGCAGGAAAAGGGGTTAATTCGGGGCATTCGGCAGCAACAACCTTTTTGGGAAGACCAGGGGTTTTGCACGGTAGCAAAAGTTTATTAATGCAAACGGAAGATGGTCAGGTCATTGAACCTTATTCGATTTCGGCAGGCTTGGATTACCCGGGTATCGGGCCGATGCATGCGAATTTATCTTCTACGGGGCGTGCTCGGTTTTTTGGCATAACAGATGCGGAGGCTTTGGATGCAGCCGTTGAATGTTCTGTTTTGGAGGGAATTATTCCGGCATTAGAGACAGCACATGCGCTGGCGGTGTTTGAAAAATTACACGCGAAGCCGGAAGAGGTTATTGTGGTGAATTTGTCGGGCAGAGGGGATAAAGATTTGTCCACGTATCAGCAGCACTTAAAATTGAATGACTAAGATGAATCGGATTACAAAATTATTTGCGGAGGCTACTGAGCCGATATTGAATGTATATGCGACTGCGGGGTACCCTAATTTTGGGGATACGATGACGGTATTACATGCCTTGCAAGAAGGCGGTGTTGATATTATTGAGATCGGAATGCCGTATTCAGATCCGGTTGCGGATGGGGAGACGATTCAGCAATCGAATCAAGTTTCTTTAGATCAAGGAATGACTGTGGCGCATTTATTTGAGCAATTAAAAGCGATGCGTCAAACCATCACGGTTCCCGTATTATTGATGGGGTACATTAATCCAGTATTACAATATGGGGTGGAGGCATTTTGCAAAAAATGTGCGGAAGTAGGTATTGATGGGGTGATTTTACCCGATTTGCCGATGGCCGAATATGAGTCGGAATATCAAGCAATCTTTGAGCAATATGGGTTGTATAATATCTTTTTGATTACGCCACAAACGACAGATGCGCGTATTGCCCAAGTAGATGCGATTAGCAACGGGTTCATATATATGGTTTCTTCGGCAAGTACTACAGGTGCTAAGACGGGGATTTCAGATATCCAGGAAACGTATTTTAAACGAATTAATGGGATGAATTTGAAAAATCCACGCTTGATTGGCTTTGGCATATCGGATCGTGCGAGTTTCTTGAAAGCTTCTGAATCAGCGGCTGGTGCGATTATTGGGAGTGCATTTGTTAAGTTATTGGGGCAGGCCCAAGATCTTCGTGGGGAGATCGTGAGTTTTGTGCAATCAATTAAAGGGAAAAAGTAATTGATTGTTTTTAGAAAGAAATATTTTTTCTATCTTTGCAACCCAATCAGCAATTTTATGTACGAAGTGACCGCTAAGTGCTGATATTACACAAAATAAAAAGTCAGATGAGTGATTTAATTAAATTTGTAGAAGCTGAGAATGCAACGCGCAGAGCAGAGCATCCAGAATTCGCTGCTGGAGACACAGTAAATGTACACGTTAAGATCCGTGAGGGTAACAAGGAGCGTATCCAGGTTTTCCAAGGATTGGTAATCCAACGTAAAAATTCAGGTGCTGGTGAGACTTTCACAGTACGTAAAATTTCTAATGGTATTGGTGTTGAGCGTATCTTCCCAATCTTATCACCAAACATCGATAAAATCGAAGTATTGCGTCGTGGTAAAGTGCGTCGTGCACGTTTATACTACATGCGTGGTAAGCAAGGTAAATCAGCTCGTGTTAAAGAGAAGAAAAAATAGGTTTGAGATTTTTTTATATAAAAGAAAGCTGTTCAGAAATGAGCAGCTTTTTTTGTGGGCTCACATCAGTAGATATCTCAATCCAGTAACTTTTAAACATAGTTTAAACCTATTCAATCATGAAATCAAGTTCCTCGAATCGTCGGAAGTTCCTTCACGACGCGAGTCTATTGAGCGGATTGGCATTTATGCCTTCAATTAAAGACGCTACCAGCTCTTTTGTCACAGGTTCTTCGCAGAAGGTCATCGCACCTCGTTTGCGTTTTGGGGTCGTGGGCATTAATCACGGACATATTTATTCCATGGCCAATTCCATCATTCGTGGAGGCGGGGAGTTTGTTTCCTATTATGCCAAAGAGCCGGATTTGATTAAGGACTTCGCTAAGCGATATCCGCAAGCAAAACTCGTTAAGAGTGAAGCTGAGGTCTTGGAAGATCCATCGATCAAATTAGTCTTGAGTTCGATTACTCCACATGAGCGTGCACCTTTAGGGATTCGCGTGATGCAGCATGGCAAAGACTACATGGTCGACAAGCCAGGCATTATTAGCCTAGAGCAACTAGCCGAAGTGCGTAAGGTTCAAAAGGAAACGAAACGTATTTATTCGATTTCATTCAGTGAGCGTTTTGAAAATAAAGCGACGGAATTGGCAAGCCAACTGGTCGCTCAAGGAAAGATTGGAAAGGTGATGCAGACGCTGGGAACGGGTCCGCACCGGATGAGTGTCAACTCGCGTCCTGACTGGTTTTTTGACACCAAATATTACGGAGGGATAATTACAGATATCGCCTCACATCAAGTAGATCAATTTTTACATTTTACGGGTTCGACACAAGGAGAGGTTGTCGCTTCGCAAATTGCGAATCACCACCATCCTCAGTATCCCAAATTCCAGGACTTTGGTGATTTAATGTTACGCAGTAATAAAGGTTCAGGCTACATACGCGTGGATTGGTTTACGCCAGATGGCTTGAATACCTGGGGTGATGGTCGTTTGACGATTTTAGGAACGGATGGTTATATTGAGGTACGTAAGAATACCGATATTGCCTCGCCGCATGGGACAGGGAGTCATTTGTACATTGTGAATAAAAAAGAGACCTTGTATGTTGATTGCAAGGATGTTAATTTGCCGCACGGCGAATTGCTCGTGGATGATGTGTTGAATCGTACAGAAACGGCGATGACACAAGCACATTGTTTCTTAGCAACTGAACTCGCATTAATTGCACAGAAAAACGCAACCAACATATCTATTAAAGCATGAAAAGGAGAAAATTTATCAATAACATAGCCTTGGGAGCCGTGGGTACCCTTGGATTTCCTACGATCGTTCCAGCACATGTGTTGGGTGGAAAAGATGCCCCAAGCAATAAAATTAACATAGGTCAAATCGGCTGTGGTCGTATTGCGCGTACCCATGATTTGCCAGGAACGTGGAAACATGAGAAGGCGCGTATCATGGCGGTGTGTGATTTGGATCGTCACCGGACAGAGGAGACGAAGCAGTTAGTTGAGGAGTATTATACGAAAAAAACAGGTCAGTCGAACTACATCGATGTGAAGATGTATGACGATTACCGGGAGATGTTGTTGAATAAAGACATTGATGCGGTGATGATTAGTACACCGGATTTTTGGCATGCGCAGCCTGCGATGGAAGCGGCACTTGCTGGGAAAGATATTTATTTGCAAAAGCCTACTTCGTTGACGATTCATGAAGGGCGCCAGCTCGCCAATGTGATTAAGAAAACAGGACGTATTTTGCAGGTGGGGACGCAGCAGCGGTCTACCTCGCAATTTCGGATTGCAGCAGAATTAGTTCGTAATGGCCGTATTGGAAAATTGCATACCGTGAAAGTAGGTTTACCCGGTGATCCTTCTGGCCCGCCGGCGCCAGCGATGCCTGTACCCAAAGGATTTAATTATGATATGTGGTTAGGTTCTACGCCTTATGTGCCGTATACTGAAATTGCGGTTCACCCGCAGAAAGGATATGATCGCCCGGGATGGTTACGCATGGAGCAGTTTGGTGCAGGTATGATTACGGGTTGGGGACAGCATCATTTTGATTCAGCAGCATGGGGAATGGATACGGAATACACGGGTCCTGTTTCGATTGAGGCTTTAGCTGAATTTCCTAAGTCTGGTTTGTGGAATGTACATGGAGATTTTATGTCCAAAGCAGAGTACGCAAACGGAATTACCATGTATACTTCGGGAGGATTTCCAAACGGTATTCGTTATGAAGGTTCAGAAGGCTGGATTTTCGTTTCGCGTGGGGATTATGCGGCGACACCTACTGATCCTACATCGAAGGTACGTTCGAAGGCGTTGGATGCATCAGATCCAAAAATCTTGAGTTCTGTGATCGGAGCAAATGAAATTCATTTGTATCATTCGGATGATCAGCATGGCAACTGGCTAGATTGCATCGAGACGCGTAAAGAGCCTATCTCGCCGATTGAGATCGGACATCGTGCGTGTACCGTTTGTTTAATTACGCATGTGGCGATGAAGGTGCCAGGTAAGTTACAATGGGACCCTTCGAAAGAGATCTTCGTGAATAATAAGGAAGCAAACTCTTGGTTACGCCGCTCACAGCGTGCACCTTATGGAACAGACCGGGTGAAGGTTTAGATTTTTTCTACCTTCCGAACGTTTGTATTGATGGTGTCAGATTCGACAATACCATCCCGTAAACGAATGATTCGGTGGGCATATTGGGCAATATCGTCTTCGTGGGTAACCATGACGATGGTATTGCCTTTTTTATGTAATTGATCAAAGAGATCCATGATCTCATAGGATGTCTTGGTGTCTAGGTTACCCGTTGGCTCATCGGCCAATAGTATCGATGGGTCATTGACTAACGCACGTGCCACAGCGACACGTTGTCTTTGACCACCCGAAAGCTCATTTGGCTTGTGAAGGGCACGGTTTTCAAGTCCTACCCCTGCAAGTGTTTCCATGGCAATGCGTGTACGTTCGGACTTGGAATATCCGGCATAGATCAGCGGAAGGGCTACATTTTCTAAGGCGGATTGACGAGGCAATAAGTTGAAGGTTTGGAATACAAACCCAATTTCCTTGTTTCGTACAGCGGCTAATTCATTTTCCGACATCGTAGAAACATCTTGTCCGTTTAGGACATATGAACCTGTTGTGGGGGTATCTAAGCAACCTACGATGTTCATGAGGGTTGATTTTCCTGAACCGGATGGACCCATGAAGGCCACATATTCTCCTTTATTTACCGAGATACTAACGTCTTTTAATGCGTCGATTACCTCTTCTCCCATCACGTAGCGTTTGGAAATATGCTTGGTCTCTATAATTTTTGTCATCGTTTCAGAAAAATTCGTTTCAAAATTACGCGCTTCCTGTGATAATCTTGGAACTTTTCGACAAAAGATATTTTGTGGGGATGAAACGGTCGTAGGAAGGATAAGAGGTTTTCCTTAGTTTTGTTGCTATGAAATACATCCCTGCGCTGGACGGAGTTCGCGCGTTAGCGATTTTATTGGTGTTGGTTTATCACTGGTTCCCCGAGGGTCAAGGGATTAATGTCATGCCAAATGGCCCAATCGGTGTCACGTTATTTTTTGTTTTAAGTGGGTATTTGATTTCGAATATCTTAATGGAGCAGCAGTCCTTGGGGACTTTTGCTCGGTCGTTTAAAAACTTTGTGGTCCGACGGGCGCTGCGGATTTTTCCAATTTATTTTCTGGTTTTGTTCGGGCTGTTGGTTTTACAGCGTTTTTCTGTTTTGGTGAATACAGACTTTTATACGCATCCCGGTTATTACTGGACTTATCTAGTTAACTATTGGATTGAGTTACATGGGAACTGGTCGGATGCGCTTTCGCCCTATTGGTCACTTTCCGTGGAGGAGCAGTTTTATTTGCTTTGGCCTTTTTGCATGTTGTTATTGGCCACACGTTTACGGGCTTATTTCTTGTGGTTTACGGTCATTTTTGGGGTGGTTTATCGGTATTTCTCGGTTCATGTGTATGGTGGATTGGGAGTGAGTATGTTTTCCTGTGTCGATACATTTGCTTGGGGAGCGTTGCTGGCTCATTACCTCCGTGCAGGGCAGTCGGCAGCATTAGCTGTATGGATTAAGCGTTTGATTATCCCGGTGGGATTTTGCTTTCTGATGTTGTGTTTAAAACATTCGGATGGCGACCTGGTGAAGCAATTGTTTTTTCGAACGTTTACATCGTTGGTATCGTTGGCTTTGTTGTTTTACGCCATGCAACCCGGATTGTTTGCGAAGTTCTTTTCGGTTCAACCGCTCCGTTTGATTGGCCAAATGTCCTATGGCCTTTATTTGTACCACATGCTTGTGCCGGATTTGTTCTTTAAGTTAGCGGCGCGCATGGGGATTTCGGTGCCGGTATTACCCTACAACCTCAGCTCATTAATCGTATTGTTTGTGGTAGCTTATGTTTCCTACCGATTGATCGAATTGCCAATTCAGTCCTTTAAGCGCTATTTTGTTGCCTAACTGAATTTGCATTGGGCATAAAAAAAGCCCGAACTGTGAAGTTCGGGCTTTTACTATCTTCAAAGAATCTTACAATCCTTTTGCTTTCTTAACTACTTCGTCAGCGATGTTTTGCGGAACGAATTCATAGTGAGAGAACGTTAACGATGCTGTTGCACGTCCTGAAGACATCGTACGTAAATCTGTTACGTAACCGAATAATTCAGAAAGAGGTACATCAGCCTTCAAGATTACAGCTCCTTGACGTGAATCCATACCTTTCATGATACCACGACGACGGTTTAAGTCACCTGTGATAGGTCCAGTATATTCGTCAGGAGTAACAACGTCAACGGCCATGATAGGCTCCATTAACTTCGCACCAGCTTGTTTCGCTGATTCTTTGTAACCCATACGAGCTGCTAATTCAAATGATAATGAATCTGAATCGACATCGTGGAAAGATCCGTGGAATAAACGAACTTTCATAGAATCCATTGGATATCCAGCCAAAGCACCCGTTTTCATTGCATCTTCGAATCCTTTTTGAACTGCTGGGATGAATTCACGCGGAATAACACCACCCACGATGTTGTTAACGAATTCTAAACCTGGTTTGTCATCTTCTCTTGGTCCGATTTCAAATACGATATCAGCAAACTTACCACGACCACCTGATTGTTTCTTGTAAACCTCACGGTGTTCTGTTGTCTTCGTTAAGGACTCTTTGTAAGCTACTTGAGGAGCACCTTGGTTAACTTCTACTTTGAACTCACGACGCATACGGTCGATGATGATCTCTAAGTGAAGCTCACCCATACCCTTGATGATCGTTTGACCAGTCTCTTCGTTTGATTCAACTTGTAACGTTGGATCTTCTTCGATCAATTTCGTGATCGCTTTAGAGAAGTTATCTGCATCAGCCGTTTTCTTAGGCTCGATTGCATAACCAATAACTGGCTCTGGGAAATCCATTGCTTCTAATACGATTGGGTGTTTCTCATCAGAAAGAGTATCTCCCGTTTTGATGTCTTTGAAACCTACTACCGCACCGATATCACCAGCACCTAAACGCTCGATAGAGTTTTGCTTGTTCGCGTGCATTTGGAAGATACG
>JAIXRT010000203.1 GCA_027485075.1 Cytophagaceae bacterium | reverse complement strand
TCGAGCCTGTTGTCGAGCCTGTTGTCGAGCCTGTTGTCGAGCCTGTCGTCGAGCCTGTCGTCGAGCCTGTTGTCGAGCCTGTCGTCGAGCCTGTTGTCGAGCCTGTTGTCGAGCCTGTTGTCGAGCCTGTCGTCGAGCCTGTCGTCGAGCCTGTCACTGAACCATCATCATAAGAATCTACTGTATAAAATGTTATAAACAATACTGTTTATAAAATTGAAACAAAAAATGGTTAAAAACCCAACACCATATCTACCATGACAGAACAAAAACGTATCGGCAAATCTTTCCGTCTTCTTGACTTCCATACCTATGATAATAAAGCCGATGAAGACTCGGCTTCCGATTCGTCCGGCGGCGCAAAAACCGCTAGTCAGTCGCCATTCTATATCCAAATGTTCGGTCTCAATGAAAAGGGAGAGACGGCGTCCATCACAATAACCGACTATCAACCGTTCTTCTACGTCAAAGTTGGAGAACAATGGTCGCATTTAACCGCCCAATCCCTTTTAGCCGAAATCAAAACCAAAGTCGGAAAGGGGTCTGCTTCTTCCGTCCTATCCGCCGAAATAGTAGACCACAACAAACTCTACGGATTCGCCGCTGGAAAAAAATCCCGTTTCGTCAAAATCACCTTTGCGAACGTCGTCGCCTTCAACCGCACCAAAAACCTCTGGTATCAATACGACCCAGAGACCAACCGCCGAAAGTCCAAACCCTATATTTATAAAAAACTCCAACTAGAGCTCTACGAAAGCAATATCCCACCCCTTCTCCGGTTCTTCCATATCCAACAAATCAGCCCCTCTGGATGGGTCTTCGTCCAAACCAAAAAAATGGTCTCCCCTAAAGTGAAGAGCACCACCTGTCATTACGAATACATCGGCTCTCTCAAACATATTTCCCCTCTCAATGAGAAGGAGACGCGTGTCCCCTACAAAATATGTAGTTTTGATATTGAAGCCAGTTCGTCCCATGGCGATTTCCCGCTCCCTAAAAAAACATATAAAAAGTTCGCAACCCAATTGGTCGACGCTTTCCAGCTACACGGTAGTCAGCAGCTAGCCGCCTCAGCTGATGTCAAAAAGAGGTTTATGACAAAAGCCATCGCCGCTGCCTTCGGTTGCGACAGATGTAGCGACATCGACCTCGTCTACACTCTAGGAGAACCTCTAAAGAAGCCCGATGTCAAGGCCCGTATCACCGCCCTTTTAGAAACCCCCGTCCCCCATGATGTCCAGACAGACGATACTATCGAAACCCTTTTCGAGAAAATGAATCAGCAAGCAGCAGCAGCAAGAGCCGGTCAAGATGATGATGATGAACCCGAATCAGAGGTCGAAGCCGACGCAGACACAGACACAGACACAGACGACGACGAGCCAAAAGCCAGGCCAAAGGCCAGGGCGAAGCCCAAGCCGAAGGCTCAAGAAATATTCCTTTATGACTACTTGCTGAAGGCCGACGTAACCCGTGAAGACAAGATTACCAAAACCAATGCTCTTATGATGCGGCATTTCCCCAAAGTAGAGGGCGACAAAGTCACTTTTATCGGTTCCACCTTCTTGACCTATGGTTCCAAAGAGACCTTCAATCATTGTCTTGTCCTTGATACATGCGACCCTGTAGAAGGCGTCGTCATCGAGTCCAAATCAACCGAAAAAGAGGTCCTTTTAGGATGGACTGAACTCATTCAAAGAGAAAATCCGGATATCATTATCGGATACAATATCTTCGGGTTTGATTATGAGTTCATGTTTCAGCGAGCGAAGGAGAATGGCTGCGAGCAGGATTTCCTCAAACTAGCGAGACGCAGAGGAGAGATAGGCGGTAAAAAGATGGGTGAGGAATGGGTTCTCGATAAAACCCAGATAAAAATCGCGAGTGGCGAGTATGACCTCCGTTATCCGGCCATGATGGGCCGTCTACAAATCGATTTATACGCCTATTTCCGCCGAGACTTCAATCTGTCTTCGTATAAACTGGACGATGTTGCTGGCCAGTATATCAGCGACGAAATCAAGTTTAGCGAAATAACAGCGGATGGCAATACTAAGATTTACAGTAAGAATCTGGCTGGGCTTCACGTAGGCGATTTCATACACGTGAAAATCAACTCGTTTTCATCGGATTACTACAAAGACGGCCAGAAGTTCCGTGTCTTGGCTATCGAAACCGGTGTCCGGCTCGAAGAAAAGGGGAAGACATTCAATGTCATAACCATTGCCGGCGAACACGCGATTCCCGAACCAGAGGGTTCTGTCGTTTCCGTCGATTGGGGTATGGCAAAGGATGACGTCTCGCCTCAAGACATTTTCCGGCTAACGAAGGGCTCTTCAGCCGACCGCGCCATCGTCGCGAAATACTGTATTCAGGATTGTAACCTAGTTCACCATCTTATGGGCAAACTAGACGTCATCACCGGTTATACAGAAATGTCGTCGATTTGCTCTGTTCCCATCTCGTTTTTAGTCTTCCGCGGCCAGGGTGTCAAACTCACCAGCTATGTGGCCAAGAAATGCCGTGAGAAAGACACACTCATGCCCGACTTAGAGAAAACGGGCGGCAATGAGGGATATGAGGGGGCCATCGTTCTCCCCCCAAAATGCTCCATGTATATTGACAATCCAGTCGCCTGTGTCGATTATTCGTCACTTTATCCCAGCTCTATGATTAGCCAAAACTATTCGCACGATTCGAAAGTCTGGACGAAGGAATACGATATGGACGGCAATCTCAAACGAACGACGGGCGAACGCGACCCTCGTGATAAATCAGGCAATACATTCCTTTATGACAACCTGCCCGGATATCACTATATCAACATCGAGTTCAAGACCTTTCGATATCTGCGCGCACATCCGGCTGCCGTCGCCAAGAAAATCCAGACGGGCACGAAGGTCTGCCGATGGGCACAGCTACCGAATAATCAAAAATCCATTATGCCGAGTATTCTTACAGAGCTGCTAGATGCCAGATCAGCCACTAGAAAGAAAGCGAAGACGGAACCCGACCCCTTCATGCAGAATATTCTGGACAAGAGACAGCTCGGATACAAAGTGACCGCCAACTCGCTCTATGGCCAATGCGGAGCAAAGACATCAACCTTTTATGACATGGATGTAGCGGCTTCTACAACGGCGACTGGACAGATGATGATTACCTATGCTAAAAGGATGATTGAAGAGGTATACGGTGATTCGGTCTACGAAACGGCGCAACATGGAACAGTCAAATGTAATGCCGAGTATGTATATGGTGACTCTGTTGCCAATTACACACCCGTTCTTATCAGGGCAAATCGAGGTATTTCCGAAATACTATCGATTGAAAAAATCGCCACAAAATACGGTGGTGACCGATGGGTCTTCTCTAAGGAATCCGGCAAAGAGTTCTGCGAATTACCCAATGTAGAGTCATGGACAGAAAACGGGTGGACGCGTCTTCACCGTGTGATTCGCCACGCCCTTCATCCCGGCAAAAAGATGTTCCGTATAGCGACAAAGTCCGGCCTAGTCGATGTCACCGATGACCATTCTCTCTTGACACCGAGTGGACAGGAAATCTCCCCTAATGACTGCGAAATAGGCACGAATCTATTACACGTCCCACCACCAGCTACCGACATCGATTTATATCAACAATACACATTCAAAGAGGATTCCGAACATTTCTCGACGGATATGACCTATTTAGCAAAACTGGCGTATGTTGCTCAACAACAAGGGCGTCATATTCAATTGGAGAATATGCCGCAATGTATCACTATAAATATAACCAAAACCCGACCAGAAGGACCCCATACCCAGATTGTCACAAAGGAACCGATTGAATATAACGGCAAGTATGTGTATGACCTCACTACCGAAAACCACCATTTCGCGGCGGGTATCGGCAACATGGTCGTCCATAATACCGACTCGGTCTTCTTCACATTCAACCTGACAAATCCAGAGACGGGCGAGAAAATCCGCGGTAAACCGGCACTGGAAATGACAATCGAGATTGCGCAAGAGGCCGCGCAACTCTGTACGTCTTATTTGAAACCGCCAATGGGACTGGCTTATGAAAAGACGCTGATGCCGTTCATCCTCCTCTCGAAAAAGAGGTATGTCGGCATGTTATACGAAGACGACCCCAATGACGGTTATTTGAAGTTCATGGGGCTAGTCCTCAAACGCAGAGACAACTGCGACCTAGTGAAAGACGTCTATGGCGGGATTCTTCATCATCTCATGCGCGCCGATATCCCCTCTGCTATACAATTCCTTTATGACTCCTTGGAACAACTCATTGGCGGCAAAGTGCCGATGGACAAGCTCGCCATAACTAAAGCGTTGCGGGGCGATTACAAGAATCCAGCGGCGATTGCGCACAGAGTGTTAGCAGACCGAATCGGGCAAAGGGACCCTGGCAACAAACCGAAAGCAGGCGACCGAATGAAGTATGTGTATGTTGTCAAAAAGGGTGCTAAACTTCAGGGAGAGAAGATAGAGACGCCGGATTATATTGTGGCGAATCGGCTTCCGATTGATTATACACATTATATTACGAACCAGTTGATGAAACCTCTTCAGCAACTGTTTGGATTGGCGGTCGAGCAGATTTGGGAGCTCGAGAAAAAACCCGCGGAAATTACTAAGTTCCGGAAGGACATGGCCGAGCTTACGCGGGAAACGGCCGGTGATTTAGAAGTGTTTATGAAGAAGCGCGAGAAATACACTTCGGCGAAAATAAAGGCTCTGTTGTTCGACAAGTTCTTAGCTAAGGTGTATAATATTCAAAACGGCGTAAGAACGATGGACTCCTTCTGTAGTAAGCGTTAAGAGTTCCCATGGGTAAACATGTATATATTTTTTTACACCTTTCGATAGGCCCTATAAGGCCCTTATAAACGATAGTTCCCTGAAGCATCTATTGTCAACGGCAAATCAAAAGAATATAATAATTCGGTTGTCGTATCCGTCACGGGCATCCGTTGTAATTCGTTATTGATAAAACTCCGGATAGCATTTGTCATCGTATTTGCTATGGGGGTTGAGCTAAATAGATTTGCTAAAGGAGCTCGATTCATGAACGTCCTGCCTTCTTCTGCTATCTCTTCAATCAAATCATCAAACTCCGTAGAATTATCCCTTTCTGACACTGGCTCAGCATTCCCTGATATGTCGTTTGTTACAGGCACGTAATCGCGAATATCATATCGACAAACGGGACAACGGACATTTCGCAAAAACCAGCCTTCTATTGCTGAACGTTTGAATATATGTCCACAATGACGGATACGGCACACGGCATCGCCTTCTTGTATGGTTTCTAATGTTATCGGACAAGTATGGGATTCTTCCATAGGAGAATATGTAAAAAAGTCCAAAGCACGGGTAATTTGCGCTTCTGTAGGTCGAACTACCACATCTTCGAAGTTTTGTCGAAACATATTACCTTCATCTCGACGTTGGTTTATGTTTCGAAAAATATTATTAATTGGGGTGGTTTGTAGAATAGGAGTTCTATAATTTATATAATTTCGAGAACCAGAAGTGTTTATGATATTTAGATATGTGCTGATGTTTTGATTATATTCGTGGATGTTATCGGTATAATACCGAATATTACGTTGATACTCGTAGATGGCTTCTGCTAAATCGTGAACATTATTTGAAATATCCATTAATATACATAAAGGGTTTTTTCTATATGTATTCACATAAATCATGAGTAAACCGTTTTTTCGGGTAGGACTAACAAATTTAGGCAATACATGTTTTTTGAATTCATGTGTTCAGGTTCTCCAACAAACTTATGAACTTCATTCTATTGTTGAAAAAGCCAGACCGAAAGATACGCCGGATGGGGTTATCTTACGGGAATGGAATGACTTGCGAAAGGCGATGTTAACACAGGAGGGGGTTCTCTCACCAAACAGATTTGTTCATATGGTTCAACAGGTGGCTCAGCAGAAGGGTCGAGAACTCTTTACTGGTTGGGCACAGAACGATATTTCGGAGTTCTTGTTGTTTTTGATTGACTGTATGCATACAAGTTGTGCTAATCCTATATCTATACAAATAAATGGTTCTCCTGAGAACTCTACCGATGAACGCGCACTTCTTTGCTACCGATTTTTACAGGCGACTTATTCTAGGGAATATTCGAAGATTCACGAGTTGTTTTATGGAACGTATGTAACGGAGATTCTACATCCTGTCACACATCACATTTTGTCATCGAAGGCCGAGCATTATTTTATGTTGGACGTTCAGCTTTTCTATCAAAACCAGATGTTTACGAACATTTATCAATGTTTGGACCTATTTGTTTCTCCGGAGGTCATGTCGGGAGAGAACGCATGGTTCAATGACGATACACAGCAAAAGGAGGAGGTTCATCGACAAGTGAGTTTTTGGAACTTCCCGAGTGTTCTAGTGATTTTGCTAAAACGGTTTCTACCGGATGGAAAGCGGAAATTACAGACCAATGTAGAGTTTCCCTTGGAGAACCTAGACCTGTCTAAATATATCAAGGGGTATCAGGCATCGACCTATAAATACGATTTATTTGGAGTATGTAATCATATGGGTGGTGTTATGGGAGGACATTATACTGCCTATGTAAAGAATGGGGCGGGTGTTTGGCATCATTATAATGATACCTTAGTAGAACCGGTTCCAGATTTGGGGCGGGTCGTTTCTCCGGCAGCCTATTGTTTGTTTTATAGGAAAAAAAATCCTTCTAATACTATATAATGAGTGATATACCTATAGCGACAATACCTGGAAATACAACTGTATCGGACATATTAACGAATCAAACGCTTATTTATATGCTTATTTTTTTGGCGTGTTATAGCGTCATTTATTTGGTTTTAGGTGTCTTATATGGAGGGTCCGCGGAAAACACCGGCCCTTTGCGGATTGCTCGCATCATTGATGTTGTTATTTTGATTATCGTCGTCATTTATCTTGTTGCTACTTATGCCAATACTAGTGTTCAATCTTTTGGAGATGTATTTGCTGGTTCTTTAAGCAGTTTCAAGGAGTTTGCTGATAATCCATTTTCTATTTTTACGGTGGTTATTTTCTTATTGGCTCTGTACACTGTTATTTTTGTGGTGAAGATTCCTATGACACCGGCATTGAAACCGATGAGTATCATGCTTATAGAAATGTTGGCGTTATTGTTATTCGTGGGATTGTTGTTCGTGGACTTTTTCAAATATGTCTTAAAGATTGATTTGTTGGATTTGTTGTTCGATGCTTGGATAAATAGTATGCGTTCGCCTACTCCTGCTCCTACTGAAGTCGTTCAGGCTGTTCCTAAATCGACTTGTCCTGGGCAAACGCCTGCTCCTGAGGGGGAGGTTTTCAATATTCGAAATAATATGTATACGTATGATGAAGCACGCGAAGTATGTTCTCTTTATGGTGCTAAATTGGCGACGTATGACCAGATAGAGGATGCCTATAATAAGGGAGGCGAATGGTGTAATTACGGGTGGAGTGAGGGACAGATGGCTTTGTTCCCTACACAGAAGTCGACATGGGATGCTTTACAAAAGGGTGTGAAACCATGTTCGAAGGATAACCCGAATGGGGGGTGTGGGCGTCCGGGTATTAACGGAGGCATTATTAAAAACCCGAAGGTCCGGTTTGGCGTGAATTGTTATGGAAAGAAACCTGCGCCATCGGAGTCGGACAAAGCGCTCATGAAGGCGAATGTTGAGATAAAACGGCCGGAATCCAAACAAGACGCGGATTTGAAGGCCAAGATGAAGGTGTGGAAAGAAAATGCCGATAAGTTCTTACTGGTGAACTCGTTTAATAAAACGAAGTGGTCGGAAGATGTATAGAGTCTTGAATAAATTGGAGATATTTCAATATAAATACATTAATAATAATTAACTATTCATGTATCCTTTCAAAATTGTTTTCTCTACTAAAGAACAAAAAGAAAAACATAAGGGTGAAATATATAGCTATGCGAATGATTTATCAGAAATTAAAAAAATAATATACAAATACGCCGATGAGTATATTTGTGAGAATAAAAAAAAGATATTTCGTGAAATGGAAGAGAATGATGAAATTTCACAGAATACATTTTATAAAATGTTTGATTCACTACCAAGTGTAAAATATTTTGATATATCACCAAGAATATGGCAAGAATACGAAATAGATGAAGTA
>JAIXRT010000035.1 GCA_027485075.1 Cytophagaceae bacterium | reverse complement strand
ATGGATGTATTTTTAATCAATCCTATGATGTGGCCGACAAATGCCTACCGGTTGTTTTAGCACCTAACATCTTTACGCCTAATGGGGATAATGTAAATGATCGCTTTGTACCGCAGCCGTTAAATGCGGCTCGGACAAAAATTCTGAATGTGAAAATCTTTAATCGTTGGGGAGAATTACTATTTGAAGGGGACAATCTAGTACCAGATACACAATGGGATGGAACGTATAAAGGCAAGCGTGTTCCCCAAGAAACCTATGTCTATTCTATAGAATATGAGTCTATTGATTTTGGAGGTACTCAGACCCTAAAAGGGGGTGTTTTAGTCGCCTATTAGTAAATTAGAGACCACTAGATAAATAATTTTTTCGTCTGCTTTTTTCACGTGGTATTTTTGAGTTGTAATTGATCTACACTCTCAAATTAAGCGATGCAAGTATCTTTATTCAACCGACTTTTTGCCTACTTGCAAGGAAAAAAAGTAGTTGAATTATACTCCTCCGCAACCCTTCGATCCTACTTTACCGTAGCATTTCGAAACCAACAAAATCAATGGATTTGTCAAATTCCACGTTACGATAAACAATGGGAATACATTACCCTCATTTTAGAAGATAATGGGAATTTGACTTTTCTTGAAGAACCGATGATCGAAGGCGGTTTGGACCGTTGGAAATAGGTCTACCTAATAAGCCCGAACCTCAATTCCCTTCATGAAATTCACAAAGGATTTATTCACCACCTGATTACCACCCGGTGTTGGGAAATTACCCGTAAAATACCAGTCCCCTAAGTGATTTGGACAAGCCAAATTCAAGTTGGGAACCGTCTGATATACAATGGATAATTCCGCCTGCAAGTTCTTTGGCTTAACGATCTCCGCAATTTTATTTGAAATTTCTTCATCCGTGAATGGCGCATAAATCGCCTTGACAAAGTTTTCACTCGAGGCAGTACCATTTTCAAGGGCCAATAAACATTTTAGGTTTACTTCATCCAAAACATCTTCCATACCTCGTTCCTTCAACAACGCTAATGCGGCACGGAAAGCGACGAATTCCTTCATTTTGGACATATCAATCCCGTAACAATCCGGATATCTGATTTGTGGCGCCGAAGAAACAATGACTATTTTCTTAGGAGATAACTTATCCAATAAACTCAGAATACTCTTTTCTAAGGTCGTTCCGCGAACAATCGAATCGTCGATTAATACGACCGAGTCAACTCCTTTTTCAATCACTTCATAAGTCGTATCATACACATGAGACACCATGTCATCCCGCATCGCATCACTCGCAATGAACGTCCGAACCTTGACATCCTTAGAAATCAGTTTTTCGACACGTGGACGGAAGGTTAATAATTCTTCCAATTGCTCCTCAAACAACACGCCTTCCATGATGGCTTTCTTTCGCTCCTTCGCCAAATGATCCTCTAATCCATCAATCATCCCTAAAAATGCACTTTCTGCGGTGTTTGGGATATACGAAAATACAGTGTGTTTCAAGTCGTTTTTGACTTCATCTAAAATCTGAGGAATCAATAATCGACCTAGTTTCTTACGCTCCCGGTAAATATCTGGATCCGAGCCACGCGAGAAATAAATTCGCTCAAACGAACAAGATTTTTGCTCAATTCGGTCAATAAATGGCACTTCGCTGACCGAAGCATCCATCTCAATAATCAAGGCATGACCAGGAGTGATTTCCTTAATTTGGTCATAAGCACAATTAAATGAAGTTTTTATCGCTTGCTTCTCGGAAGCGACCACGACTACCTCATCATCCATATAATAATAGGCTGGTCGGATACCCGCCGGGTCACGCGCCACAAACGAAGCGCCGTAACCAGTCATTCCCACCATCGCATATCCACCATCAAAATCCTTGCAAGAACGCTCTAAAACGCGCTTTAGGTCTATGTTGGCAGCTAGCACATCCGATAATTCTGGATTTTCGTATTTGTCCTTAAACTTGCCAAACTGACGCTGATTTTCCTCATCCAAAAAATGACCAATCTTCTCCATCACGGTCACGGTATCCACTTTCTCTTTGGGATGCTGGCCCAACGAAACCAATTTGTCAAACAAATCATCCACATTGGTCATGTTGAAATTTCCCGCCATCACTAAATTCCGACTCCGCCAGTTGTTTTGGCGTAACATTGGATGACAATTCTCAATTTCATTTTGACCATGGGTACCATAACGCAAGTGCCCTAAAAGTACTTCTCCCGTAAAAGCCACATTTTCTTGCCACCACGTCGCATCATGAACCGCATCAATTCCCGTATCGCGCTTCGTCTCCTTCGCTAATTTTTGTGCTTTCTTAAATTTCTTGTTAATCTTCCCAAAAATATCCGCAACGGCTTGGGGTTCTACCGAACGGTAGCGACTGATATACCTGCTACCCGGTTTGACATCTATTTTAATATTCGCAATCCCCGCTCCATCTTGTCCTCGATTCACCTGCTTCTCCATCATCAAATACAACTTATTTAAGCCATACATCGGCGTATCGTACTTATCGAGGTAATGCTGAAAAGGTTTTCGCATTCGGATCAGTGCAATTCCGCATTCGTGCTTGATGGATTCAGACATGTTGGTTTAGGAGAAGATTTTACTAAAATAAAGCCCAAAATTAGGGAATTATTATCAGCAATTTGGGTTATTTTTTAAATTTTATTTAAACATGTAGTAGCTCAAAAAACAGGTTTGGAGTGATTAGAGAGCCAATTACCAAAATGGCCAAAAGTAAATACCCCCAATCCTTACCAGAAAATTTATCAGCTAGTAATCCATCTCCATTTTCTGGCTTTTTTAAGTAAATAAAATAAGGAATACGTAGATAATAATAGACCGAAATCAAGGTGACAACCACCGCAATGAGTAGTAATGCCAACACACTTGATTGTTGGCCACGCTGATATTTTTCCCACAACTGACTAAAATAAGTAACCTTCGCCAAAAACGTTCCCGCCGGCGGAAGGCCGATCAGGGCGATTAAGCCTACCACCAATGTTGCCGATCGCAGCGGCTGGCGCTGTGCGTGTCCTGTCCAGGCCAACATATCATCTGATCGAATCGAGTCACCCGTCACCTCATCTACCTGATAAAATACCAAATAGGTACTCAAGCCATACAAAAATCCATAGAACAACAAGGCCTTCAGCGCCTGATCTGCCGGAAACAACCAAACCATCGCCATAAAACCTCCATGTGCTATGCTGGAATAGGCCAATAACCTTTTGCTGT
>JAIXRT010000176.1 GCA_027485075.1 Cytophagaceae bacterium | reverse complement strand
GCACGCACTAAAGCACTTGGGTAGATCGTTACGTTTTGATTTGCTTTAATCTTTGTTCCCACCATTCCGTAGAAATAAGCTACGTCTTTAAAGCCATTACCTAAGTCATACTTCAATAAACGTGGTTGTGATACACTCACAAAAAACCCGTCACCTTTGGCAACCTTTAATCCCCAACCTGTATTGAATTTCATAGCTGAAAGATTCACGAATGTTGGGTCTCCTTGATGTACTAAATTCGTCTCATCAAAGTTCAATGCTAAATTCGCAAGTCCTGCACGAATACCACCTGAGAATGACCATTCTTCTGATAGTTTCGTGTGATATGCGTAGTCCGCACTGAAAGTGGTGATTTTCATTGGACCTGCTTGGTCTAGCATCGCATTTACGCCTAATCCACTTTGAGCGCCATACTTGAAGTTACCTGAAAACACATACGTCTTCGGTGCTCCTTCAATGCCTAACCACTGTTGGCGGTTCATCAACGTCACCTCGCTCGTAGCGGTGCTACCTGAATGTGCAGGTGAGATAACTTGTGGGTTGAAACGGTACATCGAATATCCTGCTTCCAACTGACCATACGTGGTCGTTGCTGTCAATACAAGCAGGGATACAAGAGCCAAAAGGCCCTTGTTCCACTTGAATTGATCTACTCTCTGTTTAAAATCTATGTTATTTTTCATATCTGTGTTGCTTTTGAATAGCGTGAAAAAACGTCTTACTATTTATCTAAATGATTGATATACAAATAAGATTTAATGTTTGTCTTTCTTCCTTTGTAATCAATGATGTAGAAATAAGTGCCATCTGGCAAATTATCTCCATTCCAATCATTTTGATAGTTTTCTTTCTCATAAACCAAATTACCCAAACGGTTATACACATATAATGTATATGGAGGAGGTGTCGCTAATAAACCTGGAATAATTAAGAAATCATTTTTACCATCGCCATTTGGTGAAATTCCTTGCGGAGCAAACACAGGACAAGTATCCGCATCAACTCGATTAGAAACACCATCGCCATCACAATCTGCTAATCCACCTAAATTAATGTTGTCTTCATTTAAATCAGATGTACCATCATTATCTGCATCAACATCCCTGAAGTCAAATACCCCATCTTTGTCCGTATCTAGTGGTGATTTTGGATCATTCCCCGCTTCCAATTTATCAGCATAGCTATCGTTGTCTGAATCCAAATCACGGTAATCTGGGGTTCTATCAACATCGGTATCCACTGGGTTTTTACCATCTCTACCAGCCTCAATTGAATCTGGAATACCATCACCATCTGAATCTACATCACGGTAATCAGCTGTGCCATCACCATCCGTGTCAACTGGCTTCGATAAGGTAATTGCTTCAACAGCATCAGGCATCGTATCATTATCAGAATCCAACTCGCGGAAGTCAAATATACCATCACCATCTGCATCAGCAGGTTTAGTTGCATCGGTACCAACTTCAATACGATCAGTCAAACCATCGCCGTCTGAATCCAAATCACGGAAGTCGGCCACACCATCTTTATCCGTATCCACTGGGTTTACAGCATCTCTACCCGCCTCGATTGTATCGGAAATACTATCGCCATCTGAATCTAAATCGCGGAAATCAAAAATTCCATCCGCATCTGTGTCAACTGGAGCTTTCGCATTACTTCCAGCTTCAACTGCATCTGAAATACCATCCCCATCAGAGTCTAAATCTTTCGTGTCTGGTGTTCCATCCTTATCCGTATCTACAGGAACTTTTGGATCTCTACCTGCTTCAATCGCGTCTGGAATACCATCATTATCAATATCAATGTCGCGGTAATCTGGATCACCATCTCCATCAGTATCTACAGGCTTAGTCGCATCAGGTCCTGCTTCAACAGCATCTGGTACCGTATCATTGTCCGAATCCGTATCGCGGAAATCAAAAATTCCATCCGAATCAGAATCTAACGGCTTAGTCGCATCTTTACCTGCTTCATAAGCATCAGGAATTTTATCTCCATCTGAATCTAAATCACGGTAATCTGGTAAGCCATCACTATCAGTGTCCACAGGCTTCGAAGGATCAGTTCCTGCTTCAATAGCATCAGAAATACCATCGCCATCTGAATCTAAATCTTCATAATCAGCACCTATTTCTGAACCATCATTATCTGTATTCACTGGAGTTCCACAAGTAACAGCTTCCACAGCATCTGGAATGGTATCCCCATCCGAATCCAAATCACGGAAGTTGGCTATACCATCTTTATCTCCATCACGACCTGATTCAACATTATCTGGAATACAGTCAGCATCTGAATCTAAATCCAAGAAATCTGGTGTACCATCTTTGTCTGTATCGATTGGTGCAGGAGAATTGAATTGTTTCCGATCATCAAAACCATCCGCATTCGCGTCTTGCAAGGTATTACAAGCTGCACATTTATCTGCTCCTTCCCACGAATCTACGATACCATCCCCATCGGAATCCGCATCTAAGTAATTAGGTACACGGTCACCATCATTATCATTCGTTCCCTCATATCCATCAGCAACCCAGTCTCCGTCAGCATCCAAATCACGGTAATTGGCAATATTATCACCATCCGGATCTCCTGCTCCTTCTACTGAATCTAAAATACCATCGCCATCTGCATCACGGTCTAAGTAATCTGGCTGACCATCGCGATCCGTATCTGGAACACCAAGCGGCAAACCACCTGCACGTGGGTCAATCCCATCGCCCAATCCATTGGCATTAGCATCTGAGGTAGCTCCATCCAAAAGACCATCGCCGTTTCTATCAAAACTTGCGCGGAAATTTTCCATACCTTCGATAACGTCAAAAATACCGTCACCGTCAGAATCTAAGTCTCTGTAATTAGGAATTCCATCACCATCCATATCGCCTACTTTCTCGCGAATGTCTGTAATTCCATCATTATCTGAATCTAAATCTAAATAATCTGCATCCCCATCACGATCTGAATCAACTGCCTTTTCAAAGCTATCGTTGATACCATCTTGATCAGAATCAATATCAAACATATTTAAGACCCCGTCAAAATCGAAATCTGCATTGTTTGTTCCTCCGTTTGTCTCTAATAAATTAGAAATACCATCCCGATCACAATCATCTGCTTTCCAAGCATCGCTTACAAGTGATATATTTTGAGAACTTAACTTAAAATCACACCCACTGTTAACGTTGGTGCCATCGATTACCTCTTGTGTGAACATCACACCATCGCCATCATAATCCGTATCAAAAACGACGTTATCAAAGCGGTGGTTAAAGCGTGCACCCGATGGGATTGTAATAATG
Source organism: Cytophagaceae bacterium (assembly GCA_027485075.1). GTDB lineage: Bacteria > Bacteroidota > Bacteroidia > Cytophagales > Spirosomataceae > Aquirufa. The sequence continues at coordinate 13,173 of JAIXRT010000176.1, read as the reverse complement.
ACACGGTCAACATTCTTAAACGCATTACTGAATGTTTCCGAAGGAACATTTGGGTTAGGGTATTTGGTTAATGAGCCCGAAGCAATATCCGCAATGGATACTTGAGCTACTTGAACACCGGCTCTGAATGCCGTGAATTGTAGGAATGTACCAAATCCAGCGCTACTCTTTGGAACAAATTCAAGGGATTTAAAGTCAAACTGTGCGCCATATCGATCAACAATATTTAACGTGTCTGGGGCTCCACTCGAGGCAGAGACAATATCTAACACATCTAGATTAGGCGTAGGTGCCGTTGCAAATGTCATTGCATTGGCGCTATTGAATGTAAATGTGTAGTTTCGGTTTCCAACCCCACCATAGGCATGGAATTCAGAACCAGGAACTGAGATGAACTTGCCATCAAATAAGATTTTGCCTTGTGCAAAACCATGTTGCCCACTAAAAAGGCCAAGGATTAGCAAGAAACAAGATAGCACTTGCCCTATTTTAAATCGCTTCATAAAATATTGTTTAAGAGTAGGTCGCTAAATTATAAAATAAAAATGAAAACAAAGTGATAATAATCAGGTTGTTAGCGATAATATCTAGTAAGTGGTTGATTATTACCACTTAATAAACGATATGACAAAAAATGTATGACCTATTTTTAATCTAAAGCTGATGGAAAGTCGGATTAAGCACGTTTAAACATGTAATTTGATTTAGTTTGATTTTCCGATAGATGAGACTTGGTCTACCAATTGAAATCCGAATTAGGCTATCCTGCAACAGAATATATTCAAACATGTAAATTTATTCATAGTGGCTCGTCCAAGCTATTCCTTCATTGAGTACTTTTACTCCGCATTAACAAACCCTAATATGAAAAACAGGTTCATCTTCTTCATGATGATTGTGTCCTTGCACGCCTGGGGACAAAAAGTCACTCGAGGGCCCTATTTACAAATGGCGGGTCCAACCACGATGACGATTCGTTTTAGGACCGACAGCCCTGTAAATGCGGAAGTTGGCATTGGTACGGATGCAAAAACATTCACGCGATCAAAAAAAACGGGTAATGCAAGTACAGAACATACTATTCTGATTGACTCACTCACAGCTAGCAAAACCTATTATTATCGAGTTAAAACCGGTACAAATACGTTAGGCGATTCCACTTACTTCTTTAAATCAGCCCCCGCAGTGGGATCAACTGAAAAATTTCGTTTTTGGTCCCTTGGTGACATGTATCCAGGAGTGACGCAAGAACGCGTTTATGAGGCCTTTCTGAAATATAACGGTGCTACCTACACGAATTTTTTAATGACCGTTGGCGACAATACCTACAATGGCGGTTCAGATGGTGGCTTACAAAGCAACTTCTTTGATGTGTATCAAAAAGGAACTTTCATGCGCCAAAGTCCCCTATTTATGGGGATTGGCAATCATGATTACGGCGGATATCCGCATGTACAAGACTGGCCAGACATGGGCTTTTATCAAATTTTTAATCTACCAACAAAAGGAGAATTAGGTGGTGTCCCGTCCGGATCAGAAGCTTACTATTCTTTTGATTATGGCAATGTTCATTTTGTTAGCCTAGACTCGTTTGCCCGTGGCCGCGATGAAAAACTACTAACTGACCCAGGTTCTGAACAAATGGCTTGGCTAATCAATGACCTGCAAAATACCAAGCAGCGCTGGAAGATTGTCTATTTCCACCATCCACCATATACGAAAGGTACCTACGATTCAGATGTTTGGTCAAACCTAACGCAACCACGATTAGTGGTAACTCCAGTACTTGAAAAATATGGTGTAGATATCGTTTTAAACGGTCATAGTCATGTGTATGAGCGCTCGAAGCCAATCAAAGGGTTTACCGGAGTTGCCTCCGAATTTAATCCCGCTGTTCATTTTACACAGACAAGCTCTGGAAAATATAATGCGACAGCTAACTCGTGTCCCTACATGTTTTCAACAAACAATGCATCCAACGGTGTAGTATATGTTGTGAATGGTGTAGGCGGAGCCACGGGGGCCATGCGTGCGAATGCACCACATCCGGTGATGGAGACGAGCCAACCGGGCATCGGAGGATCCATGATTTTTGACATTGAGGGCGGACGTCTAGATGCCAAATTCCTGACAGAAAACGGAACCATCACGGATCAATTCACCATTTTCAAAGATTTAATCGTGACCGATCCTGCCGTAGTCACGGTGAATTACCAAGGTTTAGTTAACTTAACTGCCCCTTGGCAAGGCGAATATGTTTGGAATACGGGAGATAAAACGCGGACCATCCAAAAGAACCCAATTGAGACCCAAAAATTCACGGTTAAAGACCCCCAAAATTGCTTTCAAACAAACTATCAGGTTAATGTGATGCCACCTTTGGGCATCGACGAGCTCCCTGATGACGCCTTTGAAAAACTAAAAATTTATGATTTTAACGGTCGTTTGCTACGGGAAATCGAGTCACCTGGAAAATTGAGCCAGGTCAACTTATCCGAACTACCTACCGGACGTTACATTCTTCACCTAAATTTAAATGGACAAGAAAAAATCATTAAGTTGGCTCGCTAGCCTACTCTTTCTTTCCTGCCAAATTTACGCTCAAGACACCACACAACATCGGGTCGAAGGACGAGTGAATGCTCCTGATCAGCTTTCAAAACCGTATGTAATTTTAATTTCAGCGGATGGATTTCGTTCAGATTTTGCAGATAAGTATGACGCTCAAAATTTAAAGTCCATGCGGGCTTTTGGTGTTTCTGCCCCATCGATGATTCCATCGTACCCGACCTTGACTTTCCCTAATCACTATACGCTGGTGACAGGCTTATATCCGGCGCATCACGGTTTAGTAAATAACCGATTTTATGACCCGACCACCCGTAAAGAATATAGTATGGGGAATAAGAAAATGGTGAGTGAGGGCAAATGGTATGGCGGTACTCCGCTATGGGTTTTGGCAGAAAAACAGGGTATATTGGCCGCAAGCAACTTTTGGGTCGCCTCAGAGGCCGACATCCAAGGTGTGCGCCCCAGCTATTATTACGTTTATAATGAGGTTACCCCCATTGCGCAACGTATCCAATCGGTGAAAGACTGGCTGAGCCTACCCGCCGAAAAACGACCACATTTCATCACGTTTTATTTGCCTGAAGTAGACCATGATGCGCATGAATTTGGCCCAGATGATCCTCGGGTTAAGAAATCCGTACAATTTGTCGATCAAGCTATTCGTGATTTGCAAGCTGTGCTAGATCCCTTGAAACTGCCCATCAATTATGTGTTTGTTTCGGATCATGGGATGATGACGGTCGACAATAAAAATACCATGGGACTGCCAGCTGAGATTGATACAGCGGCTTTTCGCGTGCCTTCGGGTGATGCTTTATTGCATGTCCACGCCAAAGACCCTTCGCGCATCACTTCCACCTATGAAGCGTTGAGAAAAAATCAAAATTTTGATACGTATTTAATGTCGGAAACGCCGGAACATTGGCATTACCGCTCAACAGATGATCGTTACAATCGCTTAGGAGCCATGTTGCTCGTACCTAAGCTTCCACGGGTTTTCAATTTAAGTCGCTACCCAACAAATCAAGGGAAACATGGGTTTGATAACCACCTGCCCGAAATGCAAGCAAGTTTCCAAGCGTGGGGACCCGCTCTCAAAAGAGGGAAGCGGATTCCGCCGTTTGAAAATGTCGATATTTATCCGCTTGTGGCGTATATGTTAGGGCTTGCGTATGATCCTTCTGCGATCGACGGACGTTTAGATACCTGGAAGAAAGTTCTACTTACCTTTGCCAATCCTCCAAGGTTTGGCAAAGGTAGGGGGGAGAAGTGACTTTTCCAGCCTAAAAACTGATAAAAAACGCGCCTAAAAAATAGGCTTCACCGACTCCACATCCACCGAAATTCCTTTCGCCGAAACAACCTTATACTCCTCCGAAGGGAAGTAAATTGTGGTCATGGTGGTAAGCCCACTATCCGCAAACATTTCCGCAGACGCTACATCCGTAATCACTTGAAAATCTATGGTAGCCGATTGGCTGATTCGAGGGGCATAATCGCGACTTGAAAACTTCGAACTGAAAGAAAAATCTCCAGATTGCCGACGATCCACAAAATAACGATTAGTTGACTTTTCGTATCCGATGGTCACATGCTCGCCTTTGGCATTCGCTAAATCGATGGAAAAATCCTGAACAGTTTGCCCCTTTGCGGAAATGCGCAACAAGGCAGAAGCAGCTTTCATTGATTTCCCAGCGGCTAATTTTTTCGTGGCCTCCACAGGCAAAGCGATGGGGGTGGACGACAAAAAATATTTACCATTGACATTTTTCAAAGCTAAATCCCGAGGTAACGTATTGGCACTGCGCCAAGACTTCGTAGGCACGACTGTAGCATAATCCCAGTTTGACATCCAGCCCATAAATATCCGACGCTTATCGGTTTCGTGAAACGTAACTCCCGCGTAATTATCCCGACCATAATCAATCCAACGCGTTTCCGTATCCTGTGGCACAAACTGATGCCCATCAAAATCCCCAACAAAATACTGTGTCCCCGAGCCGCCGTTTGGTGCACCCGGGTTTATGCTCACTAACAAAACCCATTTTTCTTGACCGTCTACCTCCATCGAAAATAAATCCGGACACTCCCAAACCCCACCATGCGCACCAAAACCCGCGCCAAAATCACTTTCCCGCGTCCAGGTTTTCAAGTCCTTCGATGAATAAAATGTTTCGCGGTCCTGCGTAGCCAACGCCATAATCCACTTGTTTCCTGGGGCATACCAAGACACATTAGGATCCCTAAAATCAGCGATACCCGGATTTTTCAATACAGGGTTTCCCGCGAATTTAGTCCACGTATATCCATGATCGTTACTAAATGCAATGCTTTGATTTTCGCGATCAATCCGTCCCGCTTTCTCCCATTCCATATTGTGCGATGTGAAAATAGCTACCACAGCATCTTTGCCAAAACCCGCCGTATTTTGACGATCAACCACAGCCGAACCCGAAAAAATCAATCCAAGCGAATCCGGATACAAAGCAATCGGCTGGTGTTTCCAGCGCAACAAATCCGTGCTTGTCGCGTGCCCCCAATGCATAGGCCCCCAAACGGTACTTTGCGGATGGTATTGGTAATACAGATGATAGGTTCCATTTGCGTAAAACAAACCATTGGGATCGTTCATCCACATACTCGATGGGGTGAAATGAAGACGCGGGCGGTGTTGTTCCTGCGCGAAAGTGGTATATGCTAGCAGGCAAAAAAGGATAATTTTTTTCATAAAAAAAGGGTGGCCCATGTGTTATGAGACCACCCTTCAAAAGTAAAGAATTAATTACAAGCTTTTCAAATAGTGGATGCTCAACGGAACAAATTCCAATTCTTTCTCACTTTCATCCTCTATAAAGCAATGCTCAATGCCATTTTTCTTGGCCAATTTGATAATGGCTTTCCAATTACCCTGACCCGTTCCCACCGGAACATCATTTTCTGCAGGTGTACCACCTGTCAAATTACCGACCACTCCTTTACGCAAATCTTTTACGTGCATTAATTTCCAGCGGTTTGGATACTTCTTCAATAATTTCACCGGCATATCAGCGCCGCCGCCATGCATGGTCCAAAGCACATCCATTTCAAAGGAAACATACTCAGGATTTGTGTTCTTAATGATATAATCCATCAACGTGCCATCCTCATAAGCATGAAACTCATAGCCGTGATCATGGTAGCAAAACGTAATGCCATTCTCCTTGAACACTTTTCCCGCTGAATTAAAAAGCGCCACCGCCTTTTGCGCATCCTCCAAGGTGAAGTCGGTGCCTTTATGCGGAATCCACGCACACATGACAAATTTTGCCCCAAGGATTTTGGCGCGTTCTACCGCTGCTTGGGGGTTCGCAAGTTCATTATAATCTACTCCTGTAGATGGAATGCTGATGCCACGATCCGTACATAATTGCTTGAATTGTTCTGGCGTATATCCTTTAGGCGCACCACCTTCCAGTTCCGTAATGCCCATGTTTTTGATAATGTCTAACGTTTTTTCCGTGCTCGTCGGGAAATGCTTTCGGAAGGTATAGGCCTGAACTCCAATCGGATAGGTGTATAATTTTTGTGCCAAAGTAGGCAAGCTGACCACCAGGGCCAAGAGTAAAATTTTGATTTTCATAGTCGTTGGTTTTTTGTAAAAATGCGTGTTTTTTTTGAGAATCAAACCAGGGCCTCCCCTGAATTTTAGTATTTTTGTCCCATGGAGAAACCGTATATCGCCGACCAGATTTTCGAAAAATGCACTTCGCTTGCCTATGGTGAATATGAACATTGTACGTTTCGTTCATGCAATCTCGAAGGTGCCGATTTAAAGAATTTTCAGTTTGTGGATTGTCGGTTTGAGGACTGTAATCTGTCTTTGGCCAAACTCAGCGGCACTGCTCTACAGCAGGTTAGCTTTGAAGGATGTAAAATGCAAGGACTCCATTTTGAAGCATGCAATCCATTTTTATTGGAATACCAATTCTCCCAATGTGTCTTGAATCTATCTTCTTTTTATCAAACGAAGAGTAAAAAAACAAGTTTCCAAGACTGCTCGCTACATGAAGTTGACTTTACCGAAGCAGATTTTTCAGAAGCGAAATTCGACGCATGTGATTTAGCTGGAGCGCTGTTTGATCGGACGGTATTGGAGAAGGCCGACTTCCGTTCGGCCATTAATTATACCATTTCCCCCGCATTGAATCGGTTGAAAAAAGCCAAATTTTCACAGGATGGTTTGGCAGGTTTGCTGAGTGACATCGGGATTAAGATTTCCTAGTTGATATTTTTCGTGCCAGCTGTTTGATTTTATTTTTTTCCATTTAGCTTTGTTCTGCCTCTGCCGACTGACAATACCGTGCGTGGACTTGCTAAACCTATGAAAAAACTAGTACTACTCTGCCTGCTGGGCTTGGCTTTGCCGCGTATTTATGCCCAAAAAATCGAACAAGCAGGCTTTATTTGCGAAAACGCCCCCTTCCCTTCTAGTCATGCATCTACTCTCGTGGAAACACCTGATGGGATCGCTGCTGCCTGGTTTGGTGGCACACATGAACGGCATCCCGATGTGGGAATCTGGTTTAGTTATTTTCGGAATGGCTCTTGGACAAAACCGGTGGAAGTGGCAAACGGCATACAAGGAAACGGGAAACGCTATCCGCTTTGGAACCCCGTATTATTCCAAATGCCGGGTAAAGAACTCATTTTATTTTACAAAGACGGCCCAGCGCCAGACGAATGGTGGGGCATGTTGAAGCGCTCAACGGATGGCGGGAAAAGCTGGTCGGCAGCTGAACGCCTGCCCAAAGACATCTTTGGCCCCATTAAAAATAAACCTGAATTATTGGCCGATGGTACCCTGTTGTGCCCTTCAAGTTCCGAGGATAATAATTGGCGCATACACATGGAATTTACCAAAGACGGCGGGAAAACGTGGTCGCGCACGGCCGCATTAAATGATGGCGTAACTACCTCAGCCATCCAACCAAGTATATTGAAATTGCCAAACGGTAAACTTCAGCTAGTTTGCCGATCCGAAAATGACTTCGTCCTCCAAAGCTTTTCAGATGACAACGGCAAAAGCTGGTCGGCCTTAGCCCCAACAACCCTGCCCAATCCGAACTCGGGAATCGATGCGGTAACCTTACGCGATGGCCGTCATATCATCGTGTATAACAACACGAAAAAGGGCCGCAGCCCACTAAATGTGGCAATTTCCGCTGATGGACAAACCTGGAAAGATATCGCAGTTCTAGAAAATGAGCCCAACGGTGAGTTCTCCTACCCGGCAGTTATCCAGTCGGCAGACGGTAAAGTCCACATCACGTATACGTGGAAAAGAAAGAAAATTAATCATGTAGTCATGACGCTTTAATATGTCAACGCTGGACCTTGCGATTATCGGAATTTACCTCCTCAGCATGATTGGGGTAGGGATTTATTTCTCGCGAAAAAATAAAAGTTCAGAACAATTTACCACAGCTTCTGGCCAGATTCCTGGTTGGGCACTTGGTTTAAGCTTTTATGCCACGTTTTTGAGTGCGATTACCTTTTTAGGTGATCCGGGCAAATCGTTTGGAAGCAACTGGAATCCCTTCGTATTCAGTCTTTCGATCCCCTTAGCCGCCATCGTAGCCACCAAACTTTTCGTGCCTTTTTACCGAAACGGAACGGCCATTAGTGCCTATTCGCATCTAGAGGAGCGTTTCGGGGCTTGGGCCCGGACGTATGCGATGGTGTGTTTTATCATGACGCAGCTGGCACGGATGGGAACCATTTTCTATGGCCTAGCGCTGACAATTAACGCATTGACAGGCATTCAGATGGAGGGCATTATTTTGGTTTCGGGCTTGGTCATTATTTGTTATACGGTTTTAGGCGGCATGGAAGCTGTTATTTGGACCGAGGTAATCCAGGCGATTTTAAAAACATTGGGAGCGCTTTTAATACTAGCCCTCATTACGAGTCAAATAAGTTTTTCTGATGTGCTTGCAATTGGGCAACGCGATGCGAAATTCAGTTTAGGGAGCTTTTCACCGGACGTAACAACGAGTTCCTTTTGGGTGATTTTGAGTTATGGATTTTTCATTAACTTGACCAATTTTGGTATAGATCAAAACTACATTCAACGCTACCATACCGCCAAGAATACACAAGATGCGGCCAAAAGCATTTGGCTTTGTGTACTATATTATATCCCTGTTTCATTTTTATTTTTCTTTATCGGCACCGCATTATATGCCTATTATGACCTAAATCCAGCGCTCATTTTGGAGCTAAAGCAACAGGTGGCTTTGGAAAAAAATATGGGTGTTGAGGCGCTTAAAGTTACCGACTACGCGGATCGGGTGTTGCCTTATTTCATGAAAACCCAAATTCCGAAAGGCCTACTCGGGCTGCTGCTTGCTGCACTTTTATCTGCCGGGATGAGTACGATGAGTTCAGGGATGAACAGTTCCGCAACTGTGTTTTTGAAGGATATTTACCTCCGTTATGTTCGACCAGATTTGTCGCCGCAAAAACAGTTACGTGTGTTACTTATTTCTACGGTGATCATGGGCTGCTTAGGGATTATTTTTGGCATCAGTATGATTGGCGTTAAAAGCTTGCTGGATGTTTGGTGGAAATTGTCAGGCATCTTTGCTGGAGGTATGCTGGGCATATTTTTACTCGGCTTTTTAGCCAAACATGTATCTAATACCGCAGCTAAAATAGCGGCAATAGGTGGGGTATTGGTGATTGCTTGGATGTCATTTAAAGAACTGCTTCCTACCGATTTTCAAAGTCCACTCGATGCCAAATTAACGGTAGTTGTGGGTACATGTACCATCGTAGGCTTAGGTGTTTTCGTACAATTTTGGTTGAAAAAAAGATGAATATCCCCAACGGATTTATTCCCGTGATGCTAACACCATTTACGCCCGAAATGGCAGTAGATGTTCCTTGTTTGCGGCAATTGACTGAATTTTACCTCGACCAAGGAGCTGTAGGACTTTTTGCGAATTGCTTATCGAGCGAGATGTATGAATTGAGCCCTGAGGAGCGACTACATGTCATAGATATTGTGGTGAAACAGGTAAATGGCCGTGTACCTGTTGTCGCCACCGGAACGATGGGAGGAAGTATTACGGAAATGGCTTCCTTCTCGCGGGATGTTTATGCGCTGGGGGTAGATGCTGTGATTATTTTAAATAATCAATTTGTGTCTGCCGAGGAGTCTGATGCGGAATTTTTAGCCCGTGTCCATGCATGGCTGGACTTAACTCCTGGGATTCCGTTTGGTATATATGAATGTCCTGTACCGTACAAGCGCTTGATTAGCTTGCCGGTTTTGGAGGATTTATTGGCAACTGGCCGACTATGCTATCATAAAGATACCTCGCTTTCACTCCCTGAAGTAAAAGCGAAAATTAATGCGGGGAAAGGACATGTTTTTGGGCTATATGATGCGTATATAGAACATGCGACGGCCTCGTTGCAAGCGGGTTCCATGGGACTCTCGTGTATTCAAGGTAATTATTTCCCTGATCTCATTGTCGAATTGTGTCGTTCCCCTGAAAAGGGGCAACACATCCAAAAATTTATGTGTAAACATATGCAGCTGATGCACGATGTATATCCTATCAGTGCCAAATACGTATTGGCTAAAATGGGATTCCCGATCGGGCTGGAGACGCGACGTTTGGTAGGTGAATTGACCCCAGCAATTTGTTCAAAACTTGATAAGTTAATAGAGGAGCGAAAAAATCTATTGGATTGATAGACTTTTATTTTTACTTTAAAGTGTTATTTAGTTTGTTGATGAAGTGTAGTCTAAAAAACGCTGTCTGACATTCGGATAGCGTTTTTATTTCTTCAGCAAATCCCGAGCGATTTTCAGGTGATGCTCGGTATGAATCCACAAAAATTGGATGGTTTTCCCCCGATTTAAATCACCAAAATATGGGTGTGGGAAAAACTGATTTGGCGCGACGCTCATGAGATTAATGATGGCCAAACTAGCACGTTCAAGCGCTTCCTGCAAATCCATATCTGGTATAGGCTCAACCGCTTTAGGGGCTTTTGCTTTTCCACGAGGAATGTTTTTCGTAAGAAAAATGTAGAATTTAATCCAAGAATATCTCGGTTTGTAATTAGACGGATCTGATTTCGCTACTGCTGTAGTTACTTGGTTGATGACTAAAATACAATGAGCAAGATGCCAGCCAACAGATGCATGGGAAATATCCGTATTTAGGGTTTCCGCCATCGGGATCATGGCTTCAATTTCGGCTAATTGTTGGGCTAGTTTGTTGATCATAAGCGCATTTGAAAGAATAATCCGTGATTTGATTTTTCGAATTTCTTGGGCCCATAGGCGTCAAAGTTGGAGCCTAAACCAATGGTAAATTTATCAAACGTCAGACCTGCTCGGAGGCTTGTTCCGCTTCGCGCATGGACATCATTTTTGATGTCTTGTACGAATAAACCTTGCAAGCGGGTATATAACCGTAGTTTATTGGATAATTTGGGTTTGAATTCGGCTAGGGCAACCGTCTCAAATGCGGGCCCTGGTTTGAAATTATAGGTAGGGAAAATGACGATTAAATAATCTGGACTGGCCTTCAGAAACTGAAAGCCGAGGGTCGGCACAAACCCTAATTTATAATGCCATTGCAACCCTGATGCTGCAGAAAACCCTTTTCCTAGGCCATAAGTGATTGAATTATTGAGCACCATTTCGGTTTCACTTGGCGTGTTTTGATAGTCGGCGGCACCCACAGTCACATTGAAAAAATTGAATTTCCCAGCTGCGTCGATAGGCCGATTGATGATAATAAGTAGGTTGGCGCGATTATTGCCAGCCATCACTTCGACGGGCAGTGGCGCCTTTTGGCCTAAAACAGGGTGTAGAAAACAGGTACAGGCGAATAGTAATAGGAATTTTTTCATGGCCACAAACTTACATAATGCTTAATTGACAATTCTTTTTTGCGACCAAAAAGCAAAAATCGCCGCTGTAATAAACATGATGAGGCTATAAACAACGGCAGGAATGGTCATCGTTCCGTTGTGTAAAATGCTGAGGGCAATGTAAATCGCGAGTGAACCGTTGTGAATTCCCACCTCCATGGAGATGGCAATGGCTTGCTTTGGCGGGAGTTTGAAAAGGAGTGGAAGTCCATATCCGATACCGAGACAGCCTAGGTTAAAGAGTAGAGCGGCTCCACCTACAATCCCAAAATCTTCCCATAAGTGATCAATTTCTTTGAGGCCGGCTAAAATAATAAGTAGTGCCAAAAAAGCCCCAGAGGCCATTTTTACATACTTTTCAGCTTGCAGTGCCCTTGCCGGGAAATAAAATTTTAGGGCCATACCGATGCCAATGGGCGTTACGATGAGGATAAAAACTTCAAGTAATTTTTGGAATTGTAGCGGGACATAAGCGTCTGCTTGCATGAAATAGGCCATCGAAAAATTAACGATTACCCCGATCGAAATGATGGATAAAAGACTATTGAGTGCTGTGAGTGAGACGTTTAGTGCGACGTCGCCATTGGCCATGTGGCTATAGAGATTCGCGGATGGCCCACCGGGTGCAGCGGCTAAAAGCATGAGTCCCACGGCTAGTTCTGGAGGAAGATTTGTTACCAGGGCGATACCAAAACAGAACGCGGGCAGGATGATCATTTGGGTAATTAGGCCAACGATCATCGCTTTGGGATAAACAAAAATTCGTTTAAAATCGGCTAATGTAAGCGATAAACCTAAACCAACCATAATTATGGCGATGGCTAGGGGCAAAAGGACGAGGGATAGAAAACTTGCTTGCATGCGGAAAATTTTGAACCTTGCTGGAAAATAAGTTAAAATTTGATTGCTATCCTAAAATTAGTGGCACGTCTTGCTTTGTGGATTTTCTGTCCGCGGGTGCGGATTGAGGGAGCGGACTTGATGGCGGCTCGGGGACCCTTGCTGATTGTAGCTAATCATCCCGATTCATTCTTAGATGCGGTGATTTTGGGTGCATATTATCCGCGAAAGCTTCATTTTTTAGCTCGTGGGGATGTGTTTCGAAAACCGTTGTATGGTTTTTTATTGCGGTCGATCGGGATGATCCCAATTCATCGGGCACGAGAGGGGCGCGAGCACTTACATTTAAATGAGGGTACGTTTCAGGAATCGGTCGAAGTGCTTCGGCGGGGAGATGGACTGTTGATTTTTATTGAAGGGATATGTTTGTTGACACATGAAATACAGCCTTTCAAAAAAGGGGCAACCCGAATATTGGAGGCCGCTCACGCCGCAGGTATACAGCCTATGATACATGTCGTGGGATTAGGTTATTCAGATTTTAGGGCATTTGGGAAAGTTATCCATGTGGCGATTGAGTCATTTATGGAGCCAGCTGTTTTTGATCATGCGCGGCATCGGTTAGATTTTAATGCGGCGGTTCGGGAGCAGATGGTTCGTTTGGTACGCGTGCCTGACGAGGTAGTGGTCCTTCGAAAAGGGCTATTTTACTACTTGAACTTGCCTTTTTTTCGTTTGGTCAGTGATTATGTGTGGAGTCGTACGGCTGGAACTGGTTTTTATGACTCGGTGCTATTTGGTGTTGTGTTGTTTACATATCCGATCTAT
>JAIXRT010000110.1 GCA_027485075.1 Cytophagaceae bacterium | reverse complement strand
TTTGGACGAATTTTGGCTCCTAGGTTGGTGGTGCTCCCTGCTAAAAGAGCAGCGGGTCCTTGAATCAATGTTCCTATTTGTATGTTTACATGAGCTCCAATGTAGACGGGGCCTTGGCTGGCATCGATGATGCTACCATGTACCGTGGCGCTTGTATCTACGAAGCAGTTTTCAGGTGCGATAAAACTCGTGCCCATTTCAGCATGTGCCGCTAAATTTGGCTGATTGGGTTGTATTTCAGTGCGTAACGCCTGGTTATTGGCCGCAATACAATCCTCGGGGTATGCGATGAAAAGTGGCTGTTTGGTTAGTTGGTGAATAGCCAGCTGACTCGGATTTTGCTGCTTGCTCGCGCGGTAGGCAATCCACTGATTCTGCCACATTAAGCAGGTGTCATTGGCTAGATTTGTGAGTGCGTCTATCAGCTCTAAGGTAGGAATGCATGAACCTAGGATATAGCAGTCGCTTGGTATGCGGCTTGCCATCGCTTCCCATTTTGTTTCGATGGTGCTGATGCCAATTAATAGGTCTTTCAACTCACGTGTGTACGTAAGTGGCAGCAATTGCTGGACGATTATTGGATCATTGATCAGTTGGCTCGAATTCCACATAGCGCAAATTAAACGAAAAAAGCCTCGACCAAAAAATGGAAGAGGCTTTTCTTTATGCTGTTAGCAGGATTAGTTCTTTGCGTAACGCTTGTTGAACTTGTCTACGCGACCAGTTGTGTCTAATAACACGTTCTTTCCTGTGTAGAAAGGGTGTGATTGAGATGAAACCTCTAGCTTATAAACTGGATATGTTGCGCCTTCGAATTCAGTTGTTTCAGTTGTTGCAACGCATGAGCGAGTCAAAAACTTGTAATCAGCTGACAAATCGTGGAAAACTACCTCTTTGTATTCTGGGTGGATGTCTTTTTTCATGTCTTTAATTGTGGACGATTCCCTGCCGTCTGTTTGTTTGTGCTATAAGAGACTTTTGGGATATAGTCTCATTTAATCGGGTTGCAAAATTATCATTTTTGAATTTAAAACCAAAATATTTTACTAAGTAATTTTTCGGACTTCGTTGACCTTAAACGCACAAAAAAATTATTTTAAAATATTTTTCTAGTACTTTTCCAAGATGCATGGGGCGTAATGATTTGACAGGTGGCCACTTATATATGGTAATTTAAATATGACCTTTTTTACTTTCGTTTTAAGCCAAAAAATAGTTTGCAAGCGGAGGTGATTTTTTCTAATTTTACACAAGTGCCCAAGCAGCCAAAAGTGCCTCAATTTTTGGTAATCTAAAAGCAAAAAAACAAAACCGCCAACAGGTCAAATTGAAGTAGTTCAAGCGACCAAAATTGAAGAGAAAAAAAATTCTTAAGCGGGATTGTATTGTCTAAGATTGACTGGGTGCCAAACGAAGTATTCATTTATATTATTTTATAAGAAACACATGTACGTATTTAAAAGAGACGGTCGTCGCGAATCTGTCAAGTTTGACAAAATCACCGCCAGAATAGAAAAGCTTTGCTATAGCTTGGATCCTTTTTTTGTGCAGCCTTTAGAGGTGGCAAGAAAGGTTATTTCGGGTCTGTATGACGGGGTAAAAACGACCGAATTGGATAATTTAGCGGCTGAAACGGCGGCGTCTTTGACAACAAAGCACCCAGATTATGCCATTCTAGCAGCGCGTATTGCGATTTCAAATCTGCACAAGAACACGTTAAAGTCGTTTTCTGCGACCATGAAACGTTTATTTACATACGTAGATCCTAAGACAGGGCAAAATGCAGCCTTGTTGTCTAAAGAGATTTACGACATCATTAAAAAGAATGCGGTTGAGTTAGATGAGGCGATCATTTATGATCGGGATTTTGGCTACGATTACTTCGGTTTCAAAACCCTAGAGAAATCATACTTATTAAAGCTGGATGGCGCAATCGCTGAACGTCCACAACACATGCTTATGCGTGTTGCTGTTGGTATCCACGGAACTGACATCGCAGCTGCCATTGAGACGTACAATTTATTGTCGGAGCGTTGGTTTACACATGCGACCCCAACCTTGTTTAATGCAGGTACTCCGAAGCCTCAAATGTCTTCTTGTTTCTTGCTTACTATGCAAGATGATTCGATCGAAGGAATCTATGATACGTTAAAGCAAACTGCGAAGATTTCACAGTCAGCTGGAGGTATCGGATTGAGCATTCATAATATCCGTGCGACAGGCTCTTACATCAAGGGAACGAATGGTACTTCTAATGGTATTATTCCTATGTTGCGTGTATTTAACGACACAGCACGTTACGTAGACCAAGGTGGTGGAAAGCGTAAAGGCTCATTTGCGATATATCTAGAGCCTTGGCATGCGGATGTTTTCGAATTCCTTGAGTTGAAAAAGAACCACGGAAAAGAGGAAATGCGAGCACGTGATTTGTTCTATGCGCTTTGGATCCCAGATTTGTTCATGAAGCGTGTTGAGAGCAATGAAGAGTGGTCACTTTTCTGCCCACATGAGTGTCCAGGTTTATCAGATGTATACGGTGACGAATTTGAAGCATTATATACGAAGTATGAATTAGAAGGTAAAGCACGTTCCGTTGTGAAGGCGCAAGAACTTTGGTTCAAAGTATTAGAGTCGCAAACAGAGACAGGTACGCCATATATGTTGTACAAAGATCACGCGAACAACAAGTCCAACCAAAAGAACTTAGGAACAATCAAGTCATCGAACTTGTGTACCGAGATTATGGAGTACACATCGAAAGATGAGGTAGCCGTATGTAACTTGGCTTCCTTAGCCTTACCTAAATTCGTTCGTACGACCGAGTCGGGTGCGCCAGCATTTGATCACCAACGACTTTACGAGGTAACTAAGGTAGCAACGCGTAACTTGAATAAAGTAATTGATGTCAACTACTATCCAGTACCTGAAGCACGTAACTCAAACCTACGTCATCGCCCAATCGGTTTAGGGGTTCAAGGTTTAGCTGATGTATTCATCATGTTACGTATGCCTTTCGAGTCAGCGGAAGCACAACAATTGAATAAAGATATCTTCGAAACCATTTATTTCGCAGCGATGGAAACATCGATGGAATTAGCGAAAGTAGAAGGTCCATATTCAACTTGGGAAGGTTCTCCTATCTCCAAAGGTGTATTCCAATTCGATATGTGGAACGTAACTCCATCATCAGGAAACTGGGATTGGGAAACATTACGTCGCGATGTTGTAGAACACGGTGTACGTAATTCATTGTTAGTTGCGCCAATGCCAACAGCATCAACTAGCCAAATTTTAGGAAATAACGAGTGTTTTGAGCCATATACATCAAACATCTATGCACGTCGCGTATTGTCAGGTGAATTTGCGATTGTCAATAAGCACTTATTGAAAGATTTGATCAAATTGAATCTTTGGAATGAGACGATGAAGAACAAATTGATCACGGCCAACGGTTCTGTTCAAAGCATTCCTGAAATTCCACAAAACTTAAAGGATCTTTACAAAACAGTTTGGGAGATTAAGCAAAAGACAATCTTGGAGATGGCTGCAGACCGTGGCGCGTACATCTGCCAATCACAAAGTTTGAATATCCACATTCAAGATGTCAACTTTGGTAAGCTAACATCCATGCACTTCCACGCTTGGAAGCTTGGTTTGAAGACGGGTATGTATTACTTACGTACGAAAGCTGCAGCAGATGCGATCAAGTTTACCATTGAAAAACAAGCTGAAGTAGCCATCGAGCAAACGAATGAAGTGAAAGAAACCGAGTTGCAATATGCTTCTCACGCAGCCCAAGCTGCTGCTTCTTTCTCAACGGATGATGCGCAAAATAAAGCTGACATGACCTGTTCATTGGACAATCCAGAGGCATGTGAAGCATGCGGATCATAATTAAATTGAATGCATAACTTGTCAAAAATCACTTAGCTATCCAGTTAAGTGATTTTTGTGTTTAACTAGCTAACCAAATACATGGGTAATAAAACGATTCTTGTTTCAGCATTTTTTGGACTGATGATACTCGGGTTCGTTTTGAGGTTTTATCATATTGGGTCATTTAGTTTATTTGGCGACGAAAAGCAAAGCATGATGATCGCAGTCGGGAATACCAATATAGGTGGTATGTACGACCTGATGCAACCCGGGAAGACCTTTACGCCTGCCGATTTTTGGGAGCCGCGCGGCATTAATTCCTGGTTAGACGCTGATGCACGAGGCGATGTTAGTGGCAATAGTCTAGTTCACGACATGTTACTCAAAATGGTTGCGTTTGTTTTTGGAAAAGGAGATGGAACTGTTCGTAGCATATCTGTGATATTCAACATGCTGACCGTTTGGCTCATGTTTTTTTGGTCACGCAAGATATATCCCAAAATTACTTGGCAAATTGCGTTGCTAGCGTTCGCTGTAATTGAGCCGTTTTTTGTGGTGTATAGCCAGCAAGCCCGCAATTATGCGACTTCAATGTTTTTCGCGACGGCATCCAACTTCTTTTATTGGAAACTTATTTACCCGAAGCGTGAGCAAGGGATCAAATCCAATGATTTATTGGGCTGGATATTGACGAGTATATTAGCGCTTTTTTCTACCTATCTGACCGCGCTGGTTCTTGTTGGCCAAGGGATTTTTGCGCTCCTGAATTTACGTTCAAAAGAAATTTGGACGCGATTGAGTATAGGTGCAGTCATCATTATTATACCGTTTCTTGGTTGGATGACCTTGGGCCCAGGTCAATATTTTTTAGCTTATCAAGCTGATGCTGGGGCTCAGTATTTAGCTTACTTGCATGCAAATGGACCGATTCCTGGCTGGATCGAAGCTGCTAATTTTGGTAATCTGCTCAAGCGTACCGTGATGATTTTGTCGGATCTATTCTTTTGGACAAATGATTTATATGCCAAACAAGGTTATCGGTTCGGTGGAGTTGCACTGGTTCTATTTGGCTATGGAATATATACTTGGCTAAAGGATTTCAATCCAGAAAAACGTCGTTTTTATTTATTTGGACTGCTGCAGATTTTGCTCCCTGTTTTGGTATTGATCGCAACAGCTATCAATGCGGGAACGACGACCGGATATTTTATTCGCTATGCTGGATTTGGTCTTCCTTTTGGTATTTTTATTTCGGTAGGCTTTATGGAATATGTTTTTCAAAAGCCCATTTGGATCCGTTTAGTCGCAGGTTTATTTGTTTTTATCCAAGCTTATTTTTTAGTGTTTGCCTTCCTGCCTCTTTATCAAGATAAGCCTCAAAAATATACATTTTCTGCTGGTCGCATCGGAAATCCTTATATTCAGATTGCAGACAAATTAAAAGAACAATATGCAGCGGGCGACACCATTTTATATCCATCCCAAGTAACGAATTTTCTAAATTCGAAGCATTTGGCTGGAGGTACATACAGTGTTGCAGATGCTCAATTAGTGAATTTGTATTTATCGCCTTCAGATAAATTTATCCAACGAATCGATACGCTGCGAAAAGATTCCGTAATTTTAAAGCGCAAAAATGGAACAGAAGTTCTAATTTTTGATTTTAAACAAGGTAAATACCGCTATTAATTTATGCCCAATTCGACGCCCCAAGTTTCATTTGTTATTCCTGTCTACAACGAAGAAAGTAACCTTCCGATGTTGGCCGACCGGTTAGTGAAAATCATGGACCAATCGCCCATAACCTTGGAGGCTGTACTAATCGATGATGGCAGTCGGGATAATTCCCGCACCATGTTACAGCAATTAGCCTTGAGTGATCCACGTTTTCATGTCGTTTTGTTGTCACGTAATCATGGTCACCAGCTGGCCCTTACGGCTGGACTTTCTGTTGCGCGCGGATCTGAGGGTGTATTTGTTTTGGATGGCGATCTGCAAGATCCTCCTGAATTACTTGAAACGTTTTATGCCAAATTTAAAGAGGGTTATGATGTCGTTTATGCAGTACGAGAGAAGCGTAAAGAGGTGTTTTATAAGCGTTTTGCCTATTTTATCTTTTATCGAATTTTAAAGAAAATTGCCAACATAGACATTCCGTTGGACAGTGGAGATTTCTCATTTATCAGTCGGCGCGTAGTTAACGTCCTCAATAAAATGCCTGAGGAGAGCCGTTTTATCCGTGGTATGCGCACGTGGATAGGGTTTAAGCAAATTGGTATTGCGTATGATCGTCAAGAACGAGCATCTGGTGATTCAAAATATTCGTTTAGTAAATTGGTTCAGCTAGCGCTGAATGGAATTTATAATTTTAGCGAATTCCCCATCAAGTTTGTTACCTCGCTGGGTGGGTTTGCTATCGTTTCTTCGGTGATCTATTTGATTTCTGTTATTGTAAAAAAAATGTTTTTCGATCAAGTCATTGAAGGTTTTACCGCTTTGCTTTTTGTGATTATTTTGTTCGGTGGAATTCAATTAATGGCCATAGGTGTGCTTGGGGAATATATTTTACGTATCTTCTTCCAATCAAAAAGTCGCCCAAATTTCATTATCGAAAAAGAAATTTGTGCAGGCAAATACCTAGATGAATAAGATGCGGCTATCTGACTTGTGTTTACGGTTATTTTATGTGGATGCAGTCCTGGAACTCCTAGCACCTTGGGTATTTCCTGAAGCTCGCTATGTGACCAAACCCTTACTCATGCTACTTTTAGCGGGGTATGTGGGTTTAGAATCCAAATCGCTATTAGTTGTTTTATTTTTTGCCTGGTTGGGCGATGTCTTTTTACTTATCCCGGGTGATAATCCCTTGTTTTTTCAGTTAGGCTTAGGTAGTTTTTTACTGATGCAAATTGCGTATATCCGCTTGTTTCATCTCCGGTCTAGAGAAATATGGCACTGGTCATTAGGTGCTATTATGGTCTATGTGGTGACTTTACTTAAATTCCTATGGCCACATTTGGCTGAAGGTTTACGAATTCCCGTGGTTGTGTATGCGGTTGCACTTGGGGCCATGTTGTATTTTGGTGTCAAATTGAGTGATAAGTTGATCTTTTGGGGTGCATTATTGTTTGTAATTTCTGACAGCTTATTGGCTTTTGGCAAGTTTTATTATGCTATTCCGGGTAATTCATTCTGGGTCATGAGTACTTATATACTGGCACAATTGTTACTCATCACGCGTTTACGTAAATTGCAGCTTACGAATTAATTCGGGGTTCTTATGATCAAGCAGGAAGTAGGATCTGTTTTAGCAGAATTATCAGAAAAATTACAAGGGAGTCTCTTTACGGATACCGTTATGCGGACTTTGTACGCAACAGATGCCTCAGCTTATCGTGAAATGCCGCTTGGTGTTGCGATTCCTGAAACCCAAGCAGATATTCAAACCCTGATTTCTTTTGCCGATACACATCAGATTCCCTTGATTCCCCGTACGGCTGGTACCTCATTAGCCGGTCAAGTAGTAGGCGCCGGATTAGTCGTGGACGTCTCAAAATTTTTCGATCGTATTCTGGAAGTAAATAAAGAGGAATCCTATGTTTGGGTAGAGCCAGGTGTCGTGCGCGATGTGTTGAATGTGGAGTTGAAAAAGCATGGCTTATTTTTTGGACCAGAAACATCTACCGCGAATCGCGCGATGATGGGAGGGATGTTGGGAAATAACTCCTGTGGATCTAATTCAGTTGTTTATGGATCTACGCGTGACCACGTACTCGCGGTGGAAGGTTATTTGTCTGATGGTACTTTCGTTACCTTTGAGGCAGAAGATCCGTTTGAAACGGTGAAGCAATTGAAGGAAGGGAGTCGTTTACATACGATATATACGCAGACGTTAGCTGCATTGAGTAACCCGACGCATCAACAAAATATCCAATCAGAATTTCCTAAGCCAAGTATTAAGCGCCGGAATACGGGTTATGCCGTGGATATGCTGTTGAATTCCAATGCATTTATTGCCGATAAACCGGCATTTAATTTTTGTAATTTACTAGCTGGATCCGAAGGTACACTGTGTTTTGCCACGCGTATTAAACTACATGTGGATCCATTGCCTCCGGCTCATTTGGGTTTGGTTTGCGCGCATTTTAACTCAATTGATGAGGCGTTGCGGGCTAACTTGATTGCATTGAAATTCAATCCGTCCGCTTCGGAATTAATGGATCATTATATTTTAGAATGTACCAAAGCGAATGCCGAGCAAAGTCAAAATCGGTTCTTTGTTGAGGGAGATCCCGGGGCCATATTAGTTGTTGAACTACGTGCAGATGACGCTGAAAGTTTAGCTAAACAAGCTCAACAAGTTGAGCAAGCAATGCGTGCGGCAGATTTGGGATATCATTTTCCCTATGTTACGGGTGGTGATGTGAAGAAGGTATGGGATTTACGTAAGGCAGGTTTAGGCTTACTTTCTAATCTTCCAGGTGATGAAAAAGCGGTTGCCGTTATTGAAGATACAGCCGTCGATGTAAACGATTTACCAGCATTTATCGCCGAATTTAATGAGATTTTAACGGCCAATAATTTATACTGTGTGCATTATGCACATGCAGGTTCAGGCGAATTACACTTGCGCCCAATCATTAATTTAAAGACAGAAGAAGGTCATAAACAGTTTCGCCATATCGCGGAAGAGATTGCGCGTTTGGTTAAAAAATATCAAGGTTCGCTTTCTGGTGAACATGGAGATGGTCGTTTACGCGGTGAATTTATCCCGTGGATGGTGGGTGATTCGAATTACCAGTTGATGCGTGAGTTGAAATCATGGTGGGATCCGAAAGGGATATTTAATCCCAACAAGATTGTGGATACGCCACCGATGGATACGTTTTTGCGGTATGAGGCTGGCCAACAAACCCCGGAGTTTACAACTGCATTTCGATATAAAGATCAAGATGTTTTGCAACATGCGGAGCAGTGTAATGGATCAGGTGACTGTCGGAAAACGCCTGTTTCTGGAGGTACCATGTGCCCATCGTTCATGGCGACTCGAAATGAAAAAGAGACCACGCGTGCTCGGGCCAATATTCTTCGTGAATTTTTAACGCACTCTTCGCAGCCTAATCGCTTTAATCACAAGGAGATTAAAGAGGTGATGGATTTGTGTTTGGCGTGTAAAGGTTGTAAAGCGGAATGTCCATCGAATGTCGATGTGGCCAAGCTGAAAATGGAATTTCTTTACCAGTATCAAAAAGAAAATGGCACGCCTTTGCGCAGTTGGCTAGTTGGCCATTTTGCGACCATTTCTTCCTTAGCGTCATATGTTCCTTCACTTTATAATGCGGTGATGGGTACGCCATTTTTACGTCGAATCTCGAATCGCTTAGTGGGCTTCCATCCAGATCGCACCATGCCTTTATTGGCCAAGCAATCGCTTTGGTCTTGGCTGAAAGGTCGTAAATCAATTGAATCCAATAAGGCTGTTTATTTGTTTGTGGATGAGTTCACGAATTACAACGATGCGGAAGTGGGCCGGAAAGCGGTGCTATTGCTAGAAGCTTTGGGCTATGAAGTCCGCACGATGGCACATCCGATTTCAGGTCGATCGTTCTTGTCGAAAGGCATGCTGGATGAGGCACGTAAATTAGCTCAGGCAAATGTGGAGTTATGGTCGGCACTTGTGACGGCAGATATTCCACTAGTGGGCATTGAGCCATCGGCAATTTTAACTTTCCGAGATGAATATCCAGATTTAGTTTCAGATGCATGGCTAGCCAAAGCTCAAGATTTAAGTAAAAATGTACTCTTATTGGAAGAATTTATCGCGCGCGAAGCAGATGCGAAGCGGATTGATAAAACATTGTTTAAAGCAGATAAGCGTTTGTTGAAGTTGCATGGACATTGCCAACAAAAATCCATGAGCTCCTTAGTGTCCGCTAAAAAAGCCTTGTCGTTGCCGGCAAATTTTGAAGTGCAATTGATTCCTTCGGGATGTTGCGGGATGGCGGGATCGTTCGGTTACGAGCAGGAGCACTATGATTTATCGATGCAAATCGGGGAATTGGTGCTGTTTCCGACCGTGCGTGCCCAGGGACCCGAGGTGGAAATTGTGGCGTCGGGTACTAGCTGCCGACACCAAATTCACGACGGTACGCAACGCCACGCGAAGCATACCGCCGAGATATTGTTTGAAGCGTTAGCTTAAAAACGCCAACGAACAAAAGCCTCCATGGCCTCATATTCCGCGAGGCCTAATTTATTATACAATTCTGCGGTGCCGCGGTTACGTTCTTCGGCACGCTGCCAAAATTCCCGCGAGTCTTCTCCTTGAAATACGACGCCATCTTTTTGGGATTGGTGCTTGAAAATACCCATACGTTTCTTGAATACTTGATCGGGCGACATCGGTACGGCCATTTCAATTTGGTCGATATCCCATTCTGCCCAAGCCCCTTTGTACAACCAAACCCAGCAATTCTTCATGTATTCGCGGTGTTTTAAGCGCGTAATTGCCTCGAAAATGGCATCTAAGCACACTTTGTGTGTACCATGTGGGTCGGCTAAATCACCTGCTGCATAAATTTGATGCGGCTGAACCTCTTCGATGATGTCCATAATTAATTGGATATCAGGTTCGGTCAAAGGCTTTTTACGGATTGTTCCGGTTTCATAAAATGGCATATTTAAAAAATGCGCATTCTCTTTTTTAATGCCTACAAAGCGACAGGTGTTTTTTGCTTCCCCTTGACGAATGAGTCCTTTGATCTCGCGA
The DNA here is from genome assembly GCA_027485075.1 of Cytophagaceae bacterium. Taxonomy (GTDB): domain Bacteria; phylum Bacteroidota; class Bacteroidia; order Cytophagales; family Spirosomataceae; genus Aquirufa. The sequence goes on along the minus strand of JAIXRT010000110.1, from coordinate 559 downwards.
ACGGATGCAATGTCTACTTCAGAGTCTCGTTTTCCTTTGAGAAACTTAACAGATTCCTTGTAGATTTTATTTGCTTTGGCATTGCTGCTGTCAAATTTCTCGTTGAAATCAATCACAAATTCTGCAAATCGGAGCGCTTCATCATCTGCTACCGCGATGTTTCCCGATGTCTGATAAACGACATGAACATCGTGTCCTTGGTCGTGTAAACGCTGAAAAGTACCACCCATGGAAATAATGTCATCATCCGGGTGGGGGCTAAAAATGATGACTTTTTTGCGTGCTGGGAAGGCGCGTTCCGGACGATGGGTGTCGTCGGCATTCGGTTTGCCACCGGGCCAACCGGTAATGGTGTGTTGCAGGTAATTGAAAACTTCAATATTGATATCGTGCGACTGACCGTATAGGGACAGTAATTCCGACATCCCATGTTCGTTATAATCTTTCGTCGTCAGTTTGAGAACAGGCTTACCTAGCGTTAAGGATAAGTGAGTAACTGCTTTTTTAATCATGTTACGATCCCAAGTAACAGAATCTACGACCCAGGGCGTTTTTATCC
>JAIXRT010000061.1 GCA_027485075.1 Cytophagaceae bacterium | reverse complement strand
CTAAAAATTTACCTTTTCCACTTCGTTTTTTGGTACAATTCCAAGAATTATAATTTTTTATAGAAGAACTTTCTTGAAAAAGTGAAATTTAATACGGAATTAATTTGCGGGGTTTTTCAAACGCATACATTTGAATCATCAAACGGAACTAATCCGCCTAACAGTACCAAACAAATACGCTTATGAAAAAGCACATCAAAAACGCTATGGCTGTCGCATTTTTTGCAGCTAGCATGTCTGTGGTTTCTGCCGCTAATGGAGCAGAAGTAACTTTACCAGTAAGCATCGATCAAGTAGGTAAATTTAAATTTTTGGTCAGCGCTGAACCTAAATCGAATTTATACGTCATCATCCGAGACGCAGATAATAATATCATTCATCAAGAAGTCATTTCTTCGAAGAAATTATTCAATCTAGCCAGTTTAGTGGATGGGAAATATCGCCTGGAAATCCAAAATGCTCGCAAGCAAGTGGTGACATTTAAATCATTCAATATCCTTACTGAAACAAGACGCGATATGGTGGCTATTCAGTAATAAAATCTAACTAAGTGAAAGATTAAGGGTAAAAGGGCGCGGAGATTCTGCGCCTTTTTTTGTCCCATAAAAAAGCCCGAAGCAATTAACTTCGGGCTTTTTACTAGTTCATTAGATCCACAAATTGATCAAACAAATACCGCGAATCATGCGGTCCAGGAGAGGCTTCGGGGTGATGCTGAACCGAAAATGCCTTGCGGCCTTTCACACGTAACCCTTCCACGGTTTGATCATTTAAATTAATGTGCGTTAATTCAGCCTTTTCAGATGCTTTCAACTCATCCATCTTCACGGCAAAACCATGATTTTGTGAAGTGATCTCAGACAAACCAGTAATCAAGTTTTTCACGGGATGATTCAATCCACGGTGCCCATTGTGCATTTTATACGTAGCTAATCCACACACTTGAGCTAAAATCTGATGGCCTAAGCAAATACCAAAAACCGGTTTATCACTCGCCAAAAATTGCGATACCGTCTCCACAGCATACGGCATTGTCGCCGGATCACCTGGACCATTCGACACAAAGTATCCATCTGGATTCCAAGCAGCGATTTCAGCATACGGGGTTTTGGCAGGGAAAACTTGTAAATAACAATCACGTTCTGCGATGTTAGACAAAATGCTTTTCTTAACGCCCAGATCTAATACGGCCACTTTTTTACTGGCAGAAGGATCTCCCACGAAATATGCTTCTTTGGTACAAACTTGAGAAGATAATTCAAGCCCTTCCATCGAAGGAATCTTAGCTAGTTCAGCTTGAAGTGTAGGCAAATCAAAAATCTCAGATGAAATCAAACAGTTCATTACCCCTTGCGTACGGATGTGTCGTACGAGTGCACGGGTATCAATCCCTGAAATACCTACTAGATTAGCCTTCGCTAAGTAATCCTGTAATGATCCATCAGCCGTTTCACGCGAATGAATACTGGCGAATTCATTACATACCATCCCAGCTATTTGAACTTGGCCAGATTCAGCTTCAAGTCCATCAATGACACCGTAATTCCCAATATGTGCCGTGGTATTGATAATCACTTGGCCACTATAGGAAGGATCGGTATAAATTTCTTGATACCCTGTCATGCCGGTATTGAAGCAGATCTCCCCTCCGTGGGTTCCGATCTTGCCTAAAGCCTTGCCATGAAATAGGGTTCCATCTTGTAATAAGAGTACTGCGGGTGTCGACTCAGTAACTTTCATATAATATGTGCTAAATAATTGGCTATCAATCCTAAAAAAAGGGCTTCAACGAATTGTTGAAGCCCTTCCAAAAAAATCTGGGAAAAGAATTAAGCGTCTTCTCCTTTTTCTTCTGTAGGCTCCTCAGTTGCAGGTGCTTCAGGTGCATCTTCCACTACATCAGCAGCTGGTGTTTCAGCAACTACCTCAGCAGCAGGCGCTTCCTCAACCACTTCTGCAGCTGGTGCTTCTTCAACTACTTCAGCAGAAGGAGCTTCAGCAACTGGTGCTGCGGCTACTGCCTCATCTTTCTTAGCTCCTGCACGACGGCTACGACGTGTTTTACCTGCTTTCTCAGCAGCTGCAGCTAACATAGTTTCGTTGAAGTCAACTAGCTCGATGAAACACATTTCTGCGTTATCACCTAAACGATTGCCTAACTTAATAATACGTGTATAACCACCTGGACGATTCGCTACCTTCTCAGAAACGATGCTGAACAATTCTTTGATGGCATCCTTATTTTGCAAATAAGAGAAAACCACACGACGATTGTTTGTGCTATCCGTTTTTGATTTCGTGATCATTGGCTCAATGTATTTACGCAACTCCTTTGCTTTCGCAACAGTTGTTTCGATACGCTTGTGCAAGATTAACGAAGAGGCCATATTAGATAATAAGGCTGCTCTGTGGGAAGCTGTTCTTCCTAAGTGATTGAATTTTTTACCGTGTCTCATTGTTGTAATTCGTAAGTTAAAAGCTCTTTCGAGCTGCGGTTAGTAGGCGACTTGCCTACCACCTATTACTTTTAGTTTAATTATTAATCTTCGTCTAAACGATATTTAGATACATCCATTCCGAACGTTAGACCTTTTTCTTCGATCAATTGTTCTAACTCAGTTAAGGATTTCTTACCAAAGTTGCGGAACTTCATCATATCTGAAATTTCCAATTTCGCTAATTCTCCAAGCGTACGAACGTCTGCAGATTTCAAGCAGTTGTATGCACGAACAGAAAGATCCAAGTCAGCTAATGAAGTCTTCAATAGCTTGCGCATGTGAAGCATTTCTTCATCTACAACATTGTCTTCTTCTGCTTTAGGAGTTTCAAACGTCATTGTTTGATCTGAGAACAACATAAAGTGTTGGATCAAGATATACGCAGCACCTTTCAATGCATCTTCTGGGTGGATAGAACCATCCGTTTCGATATCAAGAACTAATTTCTCGTAATCTGTTTTTTGCTCTACACGTGTATTTTCGATGCTGAACTTAACGTTCTTGATCGGCGTGTAGATCGAATCGATTGCAATGTGTCCGAAAGGAAGCTCGTTTGCACGAGGCTCATCTGCAGGCACATAGCCGCGACCTTTTTCGATAATTAACTCTACCTCAACTTCTTTCGAAGCATCTAGGTGACAGATAACTAAATCTGGATTTAGAATGGTAAAGTAAGGAGTGAATTTCGCGATATCACCGGCAGTAATGGCTGTTTGGCCCTTTACTTTCAATGTCACTTTATTCTCTAAAATCTCTTGTGCTTTCTTGAAGCGAACTTTTTTCAAGTTTAAGATGATTTCAGAAACATCTTCATGTACACCTTCGATGGCAGAAAACTCGTGTAAAACACCAGAGATCTTAACACTTGTGATCGCATACCCTTCTAAAGAAGAAAGTAGGATTCTACGAAGTGCGTTACCAATGGTAACACCGTAACCTTTCTCGAGCGGCTTGAACTCAAATAACCCGTGAAAGTCATCGGCTTTCTCCATCACAACTTTTTCGGGCATTTGGAATGCTAATATTGACATATTTCGTAGCTTAAAATGATACTGAAAAAACGTTTTTGGTACTCTTATTTTGATCTAAAAAATCCTAAGGATTATTTAGAGTACAACTCGACAATTGCTTGTTCGTTGAAATTCTCTGTGATTTGATCTCTTTCTGGGTATGCCAAAAATTTACCTACCATATCACTTTCTGACCACTCTAACCAGTTGTAACGCTTTGGCGAACGACCAGCTAATGAGTTAGTAACCACTTCTAACGATTTCGATTTTTCACGAACACCGATCAATTGACCTGCGCGTAAAGAGTAAGATGGCACATTTACTACTTCACCGTCTACAATGATGTGTTTGTGAATAACTAATTGACGTGCCGCACGACGTGTAGGTGCAATACCTAAGCGATAAACGGTGTTATCTAAACGTGCTTCACACAATTTCAAAAGGTTCTCACCCGTGATGCCCTCTTTAACAGCGGCTTTGTGGAATAGGTTTTCGAACTGACGTTCTAAAATACCATATGTGTATTTTACCTTTTGCTTCTCCTTTAATTGGATGGCATATTCAGAAACCTTTGAACGTTTCCCTTTACCATGCATACCTGGAGCATAATTCTTACGAGCTAATGCTTTGCTCGGACCTAAAATTGGCTCGCCGAAACGACGCGCAATCTTGGATTTTGGACCTGTGTATCTAGCCATTTTGTTTTAAAAGTCAATGCACCTCTTATGTGCAGTGAAGTAATTAAATTGTGAATAAAAGCGGGGGAAAATAATTACTAATTACCCCTGCATAAAAATTGTTAAACGCGACGACGTTTTGGAGGACGACATCCATTGTGAGGCATTGGTGTGATATCACGGATAAGTGATACTTCGATGCCTGAGTTTTGGATCGTACGGATGGCAGACTCACGTCCTGCACCCGGCCCTTTTACAAAAACCTCTGCTTTCTTCATTCCTGCTTCAACAGCTACCGCTGCGCAGTTCGATGCTGCCATCTGTGCTGCATAGGGAGTGTTTTTCTTAGACCCACGGAAACCCATCTTTCCTGCTGAAGCCCAAGAGATCACCTGACCTGCTGAGTTGGTAATGGAGATAATGATGTTGTTAAAGGAAGCTTTGATGTGTACTTGACCAACTTGCTCAACTACAACAACCCGTTTCTTCGCTTTATCTTTTCTTTTTGCTTGTGCCATACTATTTGATAAATAAAATTGGGTATGAGGTATTTCCTCTACTTATTACTTAGTTACTTTTTTCTTGTTAGCAACTGTTTTACGACGACCCTTACGAGTACGTGAGTTGTTTTTGGTGCGTTGGCCACGTACTGGAAGACCCTTACGGTGACGCAATCCACGGTAACAACCGATGTCCATCAAACGCTTGATGTTCAACTGAACTTCAGACTTAAGCTGACCTTCTGTTTTGAATTCAGCGGCGATGATCGCACGGATCGCATTCGCTTCCGTATCGTTCCACTCACCAGCTTTCTTGTCAACGGAAACCGCTGCCTTCGCTAAAATTTTCTGAGCAGTGCTACGACCTATACCAAAAATATAAGTCAATGCAATTTCTCCTCTTTTTTTGTCGGGAATATCAACCCCTGCAATACGAGCCATATAGGTAATTAATTGTTGTGATTAATCAATTTAGTTTGAATTATCCTTGTCTTTGCTTGAACTTAGGATTCTTCTTGTTAATAACGTAAAGCTTACCGTGACGACGAATCACCTTGCAGTCTGCACTACGCTTTTTAATAGATGCTTTAACTTTCATTTTATTTACATTTATGGGTTAAACCCTCTTTTTACTTATAACGATAAACAATTCTAGCTTTACTTAAATCGTAGGGTGACATTTCCAACTTCACTTTATCTCCTGGCAGAATCTTAATGTAGTTCATGCGCATCTTGCCTGAAATGTGGGCAATCACTTGATGCGTATTCTCTAATTCTACCCGAAACATAGCGTTCGAAAGAGCTTCCAAAATAATTCCGTCTACTTCTATCGAAGATTGTTTGGCCATAATCCTTTATTTAAATGTTCAACAATACAGTTGATGTTTTTAATACTTCTTCAATGTAAGCAAACGTTGTTAGCGCTTTCGGACCATCCTTTGTCACGCCCACCGTGTGCTCAAAATGTGCACTCGCTTTGCGATCAATCGTACGGATTGTCCAGCCATCCTTGTCCACCGTAATCTGGCGTTTCCCCAAATTGATCATCGGCTCGATCGCAATGACCATACCTTCCTTCAATTTAGCTCCATCACCGCGGCGTCCATAATTAGGAACCTCAGGACTTTCATGTAGATTTTTACCTACGCCATGTCCCACCAATTCCCGAACAACTCCGTAGCCCAATGCCTCCGTATACGACTGCACCGCACTACCCACATCTCCAATTCGCTTACCCACATGGGCTTGATTCAAACCCTTATACAAGGACTCTTTTGTCGCTTGCATTAATTCTTGTACTTCAGCCGCTACATTTCCTATTCCATAGGTATAGGCGCTATCGGCATGAAATTTATCTTTGTACACCCCTGCATCAATCGAGATTATATCTCCGTCTTGCAAAGTCAAATCCCCTGGTAATCCGTGAACAACTACGTCATTCACTGAAATGCATAAGGAATATGCGTACTTTTTATCTCCTACTTGGTAATTTAAAAAGGAAGGATGTGCTCCATGATCCTTAATAAATTGGTAAGCAATCTTGTCTAACTCCAGCGTGGTAACTCCCGGCTTTACCGCCTTCGCTACTTCGGCATGACACTTTCCAAGAATTTCCCCATTCGCTTGAATGATGGCCATCTCTTCTGGCGTCTTTAAGTAAATCATCTTAACGAGTGATCACTTCAGAACGACCCTTTACGCGTCCCGACTGCATTAAACCTTCATACTTACGCATCAACAAGTAACTTTCAACTTGTTGTAATGTATCTAAAACTACGCCCACAAGGATTAACAAAGATGTTCCTCCAAAGAACGAAGCAAAACCACGGGTCACACCAAACAAGTTGGCAATCGCCGGAAGAATCGCAATAATTGACAACATCACTGCACCTGGTAACGTGATACGATCCAAGATGCTCGCAATGAAACCAGCTGTTTCTTCACCTGGCTTAACACCTGGTACGAAACCACCACCACGTTTCATGTCGTCAGAGATTTGTGTTGGGTTAATCGAGATCGCTGTATAGAAAAATGTAAATACAATAATCAAGAACGCGAACAACACGTTGTATTGCCACGTAGTAAAGTCGCCAAACGACTGAGCTACCGATGAGGCAAATTCAGATTTATCCGCAAATGATTGAGCGACCAAACCTGGGATAAACATTAGCGCTTGAGCAAAGATGATTGGCATAACACCAGAAGCATTTAGCTTCAAAGGGATGTATTGACGCTCACCACCTACAGCCATATTGCTACCTACCACTTGCTTCGCATATTGAACTGGAATACGGCGAACAGCTTGTGTAACCATAATCGCACCCATCACGATAAAGAATAGGGCAATCACTTCAATAATGAATAGTAAAGCACCAGCCATACCACGAGATCCTGCTTCTTGTAAAATAGATGCTGGGAAACGCGATACGATACCGATCATGATCAACATGGAAATACCGTTACCAATACCTTTATCAGTGATTTTCTCTCCCAACCACATACAAAACATCGTACCGCCTACTAAAATAGCAACACCGTATAAACGGAAGAACCAAGGATCTACTAAGATTGCCTCGGTAGGAATGGTTACTTGCAGGTAGGTAAAGCCTTGCGCCGCGGTTACAAAAATGGTTAGGATACGAGTGATTTGGTTCAATTTCTTGCGACCAGACTCACCGTCTTTTTGCATTTTTTGGAAATATGGAAGCGCAATCGTCAATAACTGAATCGCAATGGAAGCTGAGATGTATGGCATGATACCTAACGCAAATACAGATGCATTGCTAAGGGCTCCTCCAGAAAACATGTTCAACAAGCCAAATAGACCACCGTCACCTGGTTGCGAAAGCTTCGTCGCATCTACACCTGGTAGAACGATATAAGAACCTAGACGAAAGAAGGCAATAAAAAGCATCGTATTTAGAATACGGCCTCTTAATTCCTCGATCGAAAAGATATGCTTGAAAGTTGTTATTAACTTGTTCATTCGATTAGAATAGGGGATTAACCAACAATTGCTTTACCGCCAGCAGCTTCAATAGCAGCTTTAGCAGCACCCGAGAAACCTTTTACTGTAACTTCTAATGCAGAAGTAACAGCTCCACGGCTAAGGATTTTCACTAAGTCTGACTTAGATACTAAACCGTTACTGTAAAGTGTTTCAAATGTAATTACTTTCAAACCTGTCGCGTCAGCTAATGCTTGTAACGTATCCAAGTTGATTGCTTTATATTCTACACGATTGATGTTCTTGAAACCGAACTTAGGAACACGACGTTGGATAGGCATTTGACCACCTTCGAATCCACGCTTACGTGAGTAACCTGAACGAGACTGAGCTCCTTTGTGACCACGAGCAGAAGTTCCACCTAAACCAGAACCTTGACCACGACCTACTCTTTTTCTAACTTTTACTGAGCCTTCAGCAGGCTTTAATGACGATAATTTCATTGTAATTGGGGCTTAACGCTGCCGTTTCCGGCAACTCGCGTGTTAATTAAATATTTTCTACTACGATTAAGTGACCTACCGCACGAATCATACCTGCAATTGCTGGGTTTAACTCATGTTCTACGGATTGACGAATCTTTCCTAATCCTAAAGCTTGGATCGTACGTTTTTGTACTTCCGGGCGCTTAATTGCACTTTTTACTTGAGTAATTTTAACTTTAGACATTGTATGTTCTATTAGAGAGGCTTACGCGCTCTGATTATCCATTAAATACTTTTGCTAATGAAATGCCACGTTGGAACGCTACACTATGTGGAGCACGCATCTTCACTAACGCATCGATTGTTGCCTTCACCACGTTGTGTGGGTTAGATGAACCTTTAGATTTTGCAAGGACATCATGGATACCTGCAGATTCTAACACGGCACGCATCGCACCACCGGCGATCAATCCTGTACCTGGAGCAGCTGGCTTAATTAAAACGAAACCACCAGAGAATTTACCTAATTGCTCGTGAGGAACAGTTTTCTTCAACAAAGGAATTTGGAATAAATTCTTCTTTGCATCTTCGATCCCTTTGGTGATCGCGTCTGTTACTTCGTTTGCTTTTCCTAAACCGTATCCAACGACACCGTTACCATCTCCTACTACCACAATGGCAGAGAAACTGAAACGACGACCACCTTTTACCACTTTAGCAACACGGTTGATGGCTACTACCTTCTCCTTCAACTCACCTTCGTTAACCTTTACAGGTTTTGCTTGTAATTGCGACATATCTTATTAAAATTGTAAGCCACCCTCGCGAGCGCCTTCAGCTAATGATTTAATTCTTCCGTGATATAAATAACCGTTACGATCGAAAACTACTTTCGTAATTCCTGCAGCCGATGCCGCTTTCGCGATAGCTAAACCTACCGTTTTCGCAGCTTCGATGTTATTGTTTACTTTGTCCTTCTTGTAAGAAGTCGCAGAGAACAATGTTTTCCCAGCCAAATCGTCCACTAATTGTGCATAAACTGCTGTATTAGAACGATATACTGTTAAGCGCGGACGCTCTGCTGAACCAGCTATTTTAGCACGTATCGCACGTTTGATGCGGGTTCTACGTAAATCTTTTGTTGTTGCCATTGTTTAACTTGTTTGTGTGGATTTCCGGCCCACGCTAATTATTTATTTCTTACCGCCTGCTTTACCAGCTTTACGACGAACTTGCTCACCCAAGAAACGAACACCTTTACCTTTGTAAGGCTCAACTGGACGTAATGATTTGATTTTAGCAGCTACTTGACCAATCAATTGCTTGTCAATACCTTCTAAAGAAACCATTGGGCTTTTACCTTTTTCCATCGCAGTAGCAACTTTGATTTCAGCAGGAATAGCCATGAAAATAGCGTGAGAGTATCCCAAGCTTAATTCCAAAATATTTCCTTGATTAGCGGCTTTGTAACCAACACCGATAATCTCTAAATCTTTCTTGTAGCCTTCACTAACACCTACAACCATGTTGTTGATCAATGAACGGTATAAACCGTGCATCGCTTTGTGACGCTTTTGCTCAGTTGGACGAGCTACTGTCAACACACCATCCTCAATATTAACGATGATATCTTGATCAATTTGTTGAGACAAAGTACCCTTAGGGCCTTTCACTGTCACTAAATTACCCGCGCTAACATCTACAGTAACTCCTGCAGGTAACGTGATAATCTTCTTTCCAATTCTAGACATAAAAAAATGATTTGCTTAAATTACGAGTTGCCTCCTTTCAGCGTGAAACAATTAATATACGTAACAAAGTACTTCTCCACCTACGTGAAGTGTACGTGCTTCCTTATCTGTAATTACTCCTTTTGAAGTAGATAAGATAGCGATACCTAAGCCGTTCAATACACGTGGCAACTCTTCAGCGCCATTGTACTTACGAAGACCTGGTTTCGAAATACGTGTCAAGTTAACGATAGCAGGTTGCTTCGTAACTGAGTTGTACTTCAAAGCTATTTTGATTGTTCCTTGTACAGAAGAATCATCGAACTTATAGTTTGAAATGTATCCCTTATCAAAAAGCACTTTCGTGATTTCTTTTTTGATATTGGAAGCAGGAATTTCAACTACCCTATGGCGTGCCTTCAAGGCATTTCTCAATCGGGTTAAATAATCTGCTATTGGATCTGTCATTGCTTTTAAATTTGCCGCATGCCGTTAAAATGGCCTGCAAAATTACAAAAATGAATTTAATTAATCAAATTTTAGTTTACCAGCTGGATTTTGTAACCCCTGGGATTAAACCGTTGGACGCCATTTCACGGAACGTAACACGGCTAATTCCGAACTTACGCATGTATCCACGAGGACGACCTGTTAGTTTACAACGGTTGTGTAAACGCACTGGAGAAGCATTTTTAGGTAATTTATCTAATCCTACGTAATCTCCAGCTGCTTTCAAAGCTGCACGCTTAACTGCATACTTTGCTACAGTTGCTTCGCGTTTTCTTTCTCTTGCTTTTACTGACTCTTTAGCCATTTTGTAAAAATTTAAAGGTGTTATTAAAGCCTAAAGGCCACTTATTTTTTGATATTTGAAAAAGGCATTCCAATCGCTGCCAATAAAGCATAAGCTTCTTCATCTGTAGGTGCAGTCGTCACAAATGTGATATCCATACCTGAGATTTTAGACACTTTATCAATTGAAATTTCAGGGAAGATAATTTGTTCCTTCACACCTAAGGTATAGTTACCACGGCCATCGAAACCTTTCTCTGATACTCCTTTAAAGTCACGTACACGAGCTAAAGAAACCGTAGTCAAACGATCTAAAAACTCATACATACGATCTCCACGTAATGTTACTTTCACACCAATCGGCATGTTCTCACGTAACTTAAAGTTAGAGATCGCTTTCTTAGAGATGGTTGCAACCGCCTTTTGACCAGCGATTTGTGTAATTTCTTCTACTGCAACATCTACTAATTTTTTGTCGGATACTGCTGCTCCAACACCCTTGTTGATTACAATCTTCGTAATCTTAGGTACTTGCATTACTGATTTGTATTCGAACTTAGTTTTTAAGCCTGGTACAACCTCTTTCAGATAACGCTCTTTTAATCTAGGTACTGCCATGTTCTTATATTTTGTGGATTTCCGACCCACGTTTTACATTCAATATTATGCGATAAACTTACCTGTTGCCTTAGAGTAACGTTGTAATTTACCTTTCTCGTTTAACTTACGACCCGTGCGAACAGCCTTTCCATTTTCTACCACCATTAGGTTAGAAATGTGGATAGATCCCTCACGCTTTTCGATACCTCCTTGTGGATTGCTCGCTGAAGGCTTCACGTGTTTTGTTTGAAGGTTAGCACCTTCGACAATTGCACGTGATTTCTCTGTGATCACTTCTTGGATAACACCTGTTTTACCTTTAGCGTTACCAGCGATAACCATCACAGTATCACCTTTCTTGATGTGCAATTTTGTTTGCTTGACAATTTTCTTTTCCATGGTATGATTCTTTCTATTGGCTGCCCAATATGTCATCTATCTTATAAAACTTCAGGGGCTAAGGAAACAATTTTCATAAATCCTGCCTCACGTAATTCACGTGCAACTGGCCCGAAAATACGTGTTCCTCTTGGCTCATCATTCGCGTTTAATAACACAGCTGCGTTATCTTCAAAACGAATATATGTTCCATCCTTACGACGAATTTCTTTCTTAGTACGCACGACAACCGCACGAGAAACCGTACCTTTTTTCATGTTTGACGAAGAAAGGGCTGATTTTACTGAAACGACAATTTTATCGCCTATAGACGCATATCTCTTACCAGTACCACCTAGCACACGAATTACCAAAACTTCTTTTGCTCCAGAATTATCCGCTACGCCTAATCTTGATTCCTGCTGTAACATTATCTTTGATCTTTAAAATTAAAATTTGATTAACAAGTAGTCTTATTTCGCCTTCGCGATAACTTCAACTAATCTCCAACGCTTATTTTTTGAAAGAGGACGCGTTTCCATCACTTTCACTGTATCACCGATACCACACTCGTTGTTTTCATCGTGTGCCATCAATTTAGTAGTCTTTTGTACGAACTTTCCGTACAAGGGGTGTTTTACCTTACGGTCAACAGTTAATGTGATTGATTTATCCATCTTATCACTAACTACTTTCCCAATCCTTACCTTTCTTAGATTTCTCTGTTCCATCGTTGGTTTGTTACTTGTTAAACAATTGACCATGAGCTTTATATCGACACGGTCTATTAAAAAATTAATTAATCTTAAGCATTGATTGCCTTCGTTAGAGCAGTCTCTAATCGGGCGATCAATTTACGGTTTTCACGAATACGCATTGGATTCTCGATCGGTGAAATAGCGTGTGCTAATTTCAAACGAGTCAAGTTCTCTTGCTCAGCCGCAATGGCCTTCTTTAATTCGTCTACTCCTAATTTGTTTATCTCTGCGTTTTTCATAACAATGCTATTTGGATGTTTAAACCTCCAGGTTTAAAACCTATTCTGAATAATCTCTACGTACGACAAATTTCGTGCGCATCGGCAATTTTTGTGCAGCTAAACGAAGCGCCTCTTGCGCTAACGCTAACGGTACACCCGCCGATTCAAACAAAATAGTTCCTGGACGAACGTTTGCTACCCAATACTCAGGCGCTCCCTTTCCTTTACCCATACGAACCTCTGCAGGCTTCTTCGTAATCACTTTGTCAGGGAAAATTCGAATCCAAACCTGGCCCTCACGCTTCATAGCACGAGTTACCGAAATACGAGCCGCTTCGATCTGACGTGCCGTGATACGGCCTGGCTCTAACGATTTAATAGCGAATGATCCAAAATCAATTTCGTGACCACGGGTAGCAACACCTCTTACACGGCCTTTCTGTGACTTACGAAATTTCGTTCTTTTTGGTTGTAACATCTTCTTAAAAGTCTAATATCTATTTCTAAATTAATTTTAGGCAATTAGCGTTTTCCACCACGACCACGGTTACCCGCTCCTGGACCACCTGCCTTGTTACGATCTCCACCTTGATCACCATCTGGACGACGTCCGCGACCACCACGGTCACCTGGACGACCACCACGGTCACCTGGGCGAGAATCTGCTGCAGTAGACTGCAAGCCCATGTTCGCGTTTGGCGACAAATCTGGCTTACCGAAAACCTCACCACGGAATACCCATACCTTAATACCGATCTTTCCGTAAACAGTTAACGCTTCTGAGATCGCATAATCCACATCCGCACGAAGCGTATGAAGAGGAATACGTCCCTCCTTATATCCTTCAGAACGTGCCATTTCAGCACCACCTAAACGACCTGATAATTTCAACTTGATTCCTTGAGCTCCCACACGCATCGCTGAAGCGATTGCTTGCTTCATCGCACGACGGAAAGAAATACGAGCTTGTAATTGTTGAGCAATTGCCTCACCGATCAACTTCGCATCGATTTCTGGACGCTTAATCTCAAAGATGTTAATTTGAACATCCTTGCCTGTGATTGCTTTTAACTCTTCCTTTACTTTGTCAACTTCAGCACCTTGCTTACCGATAACCACACCAGCACGAGCTGTGTTGATTGTCAAGGTAATGCGCTTTAAAGTCCGCTCAATAATAACTTTAGAGATAGAGCCTTTTGGAATACGAGCAGCAACATATTTTCTGATTTTCTCGTCTTCGACTAGTTTATCAGCAAATGTTTTGCCTCCGTACCAGTTAGAATCCCAACCTCTTACGATACCTAATCTTAATCCAACGGGGTTAATTTTTTGTCCCATTTCTTGTTTTATCTAATAGTTAATTATTCTGCTGTAGTTTCTGCCAAAATAGGAGCTGCCGAAGAAGCTACTACAATGGTAATGTGATTCGAACGCTTCAAGATGCGGTGACCTCTTCCTTGCGGAGCAGGACGTAAACGCTTGATTGAAGCTCCTCCATCTACGAAGATCGTTTTGATGAATAAATCTGATTCCTCAATTTTAGCATCCACATGCTTGTTTTGCCAGTTAGAAACGGCTGAGAGTAATAATTTCTCGATAGCCTTCGCACCAACTTTGGGCTCAAATTTTAAGATACCCAACGCTTTGGATACTTTCTGTCCACGTACCATGTCTGCGACAATACGCATTTTCTGCGGCGACGTAGGAACATTTCTTAATTTAGCAATTGCTTCCATTTTCAATATTGATTACAAGACCAGCTGGTCTTTTTATTATCTTTTACCTTTGTCTTTTTTCGCAATGTGACCACGGAAATTACGCGTCGGTGAAAACTCACCTAACTTGTGACCTACCATGTTCTCAGTTACATAAACTGGAATAAATTTATTCCCATTGTGAACCGCGAATGTGTGACCAACGAAATCCGGAGAAATCATTGAACGTCTTGACCAAGTTTTGATTACTGACTTCTTGCCAGAATCATTCATAACTTGAACCTTGTTATCAAGGCGGTAATCAATGTAAGGACCTTTTTTTAGTGAACGTGCCATCTACTATTTTTTTCTTCTACTGATGATAAGACGATTAGTGTGTTTTTTTGGATTACGAGTTTTCTTACCCTTAGCCAATAAACCGGTACGAGAACGAGGGTGACCTCCTGATGAACGACCCTCACCACCACCCATTGGGTGATCGACTGGGTTCATTACAACACCACGAACACGTGGACGACGACCTAACCAACGATGACGACCTGCTTTACCCAAGTTAACGTTCATGTGATCCGAGTTAGATACCGTTCCGATTGTCGCAAGACAACGAGCCAATACCATACGCATCTCACCTGAAGGCAACTTCAATGTCGCATATTTTCCATCACGCGCTAACAACTGAGCATACGTACCAGCCGAACGAACCATTTCAGCTCCTCTACCTGGTTGCAACTCAATCGCGTGAACTAATGTACCCAAAGGGATATTTGCCAAAGGCAATGTGTTACCTACTTCTGGAGCCACTGACTCACCCGAGATAACTGTTTGGCCTACTTGAATTCCTGCAGGAGCTAAGATATACGTCTTAACACCATCTGTATATTCGATCAAAGCGATACGTGAAGTACGGTTTGGATCATACTCAACTGTCAAAACAGTTGCAGGTACATCAAACTTTTGACGCGCGAAATCAATCACACGGTAACGACGCTTATGACCACCACCGATGTAACGCATCGAGCGACGACCATCTGCATTACGTCCACCCGTACGCTTGATAGGCTCCAAAAGGGGCTTATACGGCTTGTCCGTAGTAATCTCCTCGAACGTCGGCGCAATGCGATGACGCTGTCCTGGAGTAGTTGGTTTAATTTTTTTAATTGCTGCCATTTAATTAGTTCAATTTATCGGGATGAACCCCCTTAATTAGTTGTATTAAATTCCTTGGTAGAAGTCAATTACTTCTCCAGCTGCAACAGTAACGATCGCCTTCTTAATGGTAGACGTACGTCCTGAAGTAACTTTGGTACGCGTGCTCTTGGATTTTACTTTTCCAATTTGACGCATCGTTTGTACATCTTGTACATCGACACCGTACATTTTCTTAACCTCCTTGGCAATTTCAATCTTGTTTGCTGTCAATTCAACCACAAACACGTATTTGCCTTTTTCTTGCATGGCTTGCGACTTTTCAGTCAAGGCCGGACGTTTAATAATGCCCATTGTTTATTTCGTTTAAACAGAACCGAAGTCCCGCAAATTATTTACTAAATGTTGACTCAATTTTTTGGATCGCATCCACCGTAATTAACAATTTCGATGCGTTGACCAAATCATATGTATTCACATCAGCCGCGTTTGAAACTTTAGCCTTTGGAACATTACGACCAGACAATACGACATTCTTGTCCACATCATTTGTGATCAATAATGATTTTGTGTTGTCTAAAGAAAGAGCTTTCAACATAGCTAAGTATGCTTTCGTTTTTGGAGCATCAAATGATACGGTATCCAAAATCGCGATATCACCTGACTGAGCCTTTGCTGCTAAGGCAGACTGACGCGCCAATGACTTCACTTTCTTATTCAATTTGAAATGGTAATCACGTGGACGTGGACCGAAGATACGACCACCACCTTTCATCAAAGGAGATTTCATCGAACCCGCACGCGCACCACCCGTACCTTTTTGTTTCTTAATCTTACGCGTCGAACGCGAAACTTCTGCACGCTCCTTCGCTTTGTGAGTTCCTTGACGTTGGTTAGCTAAATATTGCTTCACATCTAAGTAAACCACATGCTCGTTTGGAACAATTCCAAAGACCTCATCAGAAAGAGTTACTTTCTTTCCGGTGTCTTTTCCTGCGATGTTATATACTGATAATTCCATACTTCAGAATGTCTATAGGCTATGCCCGAATTTTAATTTTCAATGATTACGTATGAGTTCTTAGCTCCAGGAACTGATCCAGAAACAACTAACAAGTTCTTATCTGAATAGATTTTCAAAACTTGTAAGTTTTGAACCTTTACACGATTACCTCCTGTACGACCCGCCATACGCAAACCTTTGAATACACGAGATGGGAATGAACAAGCTCCAATAGAACCTGGGTGACGACCACGATTATGCTGACCGTGAGTTTGACCACCCACACCGGCAAATCCGTGACGCTTAACAACACCTTGGAAACCTTTACCCTTTGAAGTACCAACTACGTCAACAAAAGTTTCAACTTCTAACATATCAACAGTTAGAACATCCCCTAATGCTAAAGGCTGCTCAAACGTGCGAAATTCAACAAGTTTCTTCTTTGGAGTCGTATTTGCTTTTTTGAAGTGACCCAACAATGATTTTGTTGTGTGCTTATCCTTCTTCTCACCATAACCGATTTGAACGGCATTATAGCCTTCTTTCTCAACGGTCTTCACCTGCGTAACCACGCAAGGTCCGGCTTCAATCAGCGTACATGCAACGGATCTTCCGTCTTCCATGTATAGGCTGGTCATTCCGATTTTTTTACCAATAATTCCAGACATAGTATTTTTTTATAATTAAAAAATATGCTTACAAGGCTATCGAGGCTTGTTGTAAGACTTTTATTCAAAATCGTTTCGCAACGATCTAAGAATCACATTAAATAAAAAGCAGAATTGGTAAAAGGCGACAAGATGACAACCACTGTGGAAAACAGTGAAAAACACCTTGTGTAGCTTAATATTTAATTCATGGGCTGGGCATTCAGCGATCATAAATCAATACCAGTTCTGACACAAAAATCGAGCTTATCTCAATTTTAGACCTGTTTCGACACGTATTTCTGTGTTTTGAATAAATTCGAGAAGTTCTGCCAACCTCTTTCGGAATTGAAAACTACGTTTGTCGAACGGGAGTGCAAAGGTACAGAAAAAAATAACACGTGCAATAGGTTGGGTAAAAATATTTTGAAAATCAAGGAATTAGG
>JAIXRT010000253.1 GCA_027485075.1 Cytophagaceae bacterium | reverse complement strand
CGCCACAGACGGGTGCGATGGAGGTTTTGTATGAGCGTAATCTAACTGATGCTTACCGTAATCCAGGAAGTCCTGTTCAAACAAAAAATGCCTTTGGGCGTGATGTGATTCAAGTAACGGATGGCGGAACTAAGATTTTGATGAACAACCCAGTGGGCTCATCCGATCAAGGAGACCTTCCTTTTATTGCCAAATTTGATTTAACGACGAAGAAGAACGAGATTGTTTGGCGCGCGAAGCCGGGTCATTTCGAGCAAGTTGAAGAGGTGATCGATGCAGAAAAAGGTATCGTCTTAAGCAGAAAAGAATCTCAAACGGAGGTGCCCAACTATTACATCAAAAACCTATTGAATCCTGCTCAAGATAAAGCCTTGACCCATTTTGAAAATCCGTATCCGAATTTAGTGGGTATCACCAAGGAGAAAATCAAATACAAGCGTGCTGATGGGGTAGATCTTACTGGAGATTTATACTTACCCAAAGGCTATAACAAAGAAAAGGATGGACCTTTACCTGTTTTAATCTGGGCGTATCCGCGTGAATTTAATTCCGCAGCAGATGCGGCGCAGATTCGCGGAAGCAAAGACCGATTTACGACCTTGAGCTGGGCTTCGCCGATTTACTACGCAACCCAAGGCTACGCGATTTTAGATAATGCAGAAATGCCGATTGTCTCTACGGATCCTTCGAAGAAGCCAAATGATAACTTTGTGGATCAATTACGCTTAAATGCTTCCGCGGCGATTGATCATTTGGTGCAATTGGGCGTAGGTGATCGTAAGCGCATGGCTGTGGGTGGTCATAGTTACGGCGCCTTTATGACGGCTAATTTATTGGCCCATACCGATTTATTTAAAGCGGGAATCGCACGAAGTGGCGCGTATAACCGTACGTTGACTCCTTTTGGTTTCCAAAATGAGGATCGTACCTACTGGCAAGCACCTCAATTATATTATGAGATGAGTCCATTCAGTTATGCCGATAAAATCAAGGAACCGATTTTACTAGTGCACGGCGAGCAAGATGATAATACAGGAACCTTCCCAATCAACAGTGAGCGTTTATACGCGGCTTTAAAAGGAAATGGAGGTACAACCCGCTTTGTGTATTTACCCTACGAAGCACATAGCTACCGTGGCCGAGAAAATGTTCTACATTTGCTGTGGGAACAGTTTCAATGGTTGGAGAAATATCTTAAATAAATATAAAAGGCGACCGAAGGGTCGCCTTTTTATATTTATTTAAGAGGTGAGAACTAAGAAGTAAGAGGTAAGAATTAAGAATTAAGAGGTATAGATTTCTCTCACCTCTCACCTCTCACCTCTCACCTCTCACCTCTAATTTACCATATCTTAATTCGCTCCTCCGGCTTCTTATACAACTTATCACCCGGTTTCACATTAAACGCCTGATACCACGCGTCCATATTCACAGGTGCTCCGATGGTACGGTATTCAGCTGGAGAGTGTGGATCTGTTTGAACCAAATTCGCTGCTGTTTCTGGCAATGTTTTGCTTCTCCAAACTTGAGCCCACGCCAAGAAGAATCGTTGGTCTGGTGTAAATCCATCAATTTTTGTTTTGGACTTGCCTTGCTTCGTCATTTTGAATGCCTCATAAGCCACGTTCAAACCGCCTAAATCACCGATGTTCTCGCCCATTGTCAACTTACCATTTACATGGATCGTATCCAATACCGTATAAGCATCAAATTGCTTGCCTAATAACTCTGTCTTCGCTTTGAATTTAGCCAAATCATCTTTATTCCACCAGTTACGTAAGGTTCCATCCTTGTCATATTGACTTCCTGAATCATCAAAACCATGTGACATTTCATGGCCAATCACGCCACCAATACCACCATAATTGATCGCATCATCTGCTTTGGCATCAAAGAATGGGAACTGTAAAATTCCTGCTGGGAATACGATTTCATTCATTACCGGGCTGTAATACGCATTAACCGTTGGCGGCGTCATGCCCCACTTCGTACGATCCACTGGTTTTCCGATCTGCGCGATGTTCTCCTGGAAACCCCATGCACCTGCATTGCGCATGTTTTGATAAAAGGTATTTGGTGAAATTTCTAAACCCTCATAATTCTTCCACGTATCTGGATAACCGATTTTCGGCGTAAAGGCATATAATTTAGCTAAGGCTCTTTGCTTCGTTTCCTCGCTCATCCAATCCAATTGCTTAATGCGAATTTCAAATGCCTTACGTAGATTTTTAACCAATTCCTCCATACGCACTTTCGCTTCTGGCTTGAAGTATTTGGCTACATATAATTGGCCTAATAATTCACCTACGACGCCATCGGTTAGGGATGACATGCGTTGCCAACGAGGCGTTTGCACTTTTTGACCGCTCACAATTTGATTGAATGTGAAGCTAGCTTTCACAAATGGAGAACTCAAATAGCTAGAAGAGCCTTTCAATAGATTCCAAGTTAAGTATGTTTTCCAGGTATCAACAGGTGTTTCAAGCAACATTTTGTTAACCGACTCAAAGAATTTAGGTGCCGAAACCAATACCGAATCAGGTGCCTTGGTTCCAAAATCTTGGAACGTTAATGCCCAATTGAATGCGGGTGTTTTCTGGTTGAAATCCGCAAAGACAAGCTTGTTATATGTCTTATATGGATCGCGC
Organism: Cytophagaceae bacterium; assembly: GCA_027485075.1. Taxonomy (GTDB): domain Bacteria; phylum Bacteroidota; class Bacteroidia; order Cytophagales; family Spirosomataceae; genus Aquirufa. Next base: position 4 of record JAIXRT010000253.1, on the reverse strand, counting down.
ATTT
>JAIXRT010000011.1 GCA_027485075.1 Cytophagaceae bacterium | reverse complement strand
TGGGTGAAGCAAACCTTGACTCGCGACGCAACAGCCTCGAAAACCGCCGCAGGTATTCTGATGAAATCCCGCGACACTTATGTGAATTTTACCACCCCTTTAGGCTTGCACCACGTAATGGGGCAAGGAATTCACTGGGGCCCCGAGCCTTGGTTAGAGCGCAGCCAACGTCCGGATTGGACATCGATTTATTACCACCGCGCGGATTCGGTGGGCTTGGGTTTTGACAGAAAAGCTACAGGCAGCAATGCCTTGAGTTTATACCATCCGTCGGTGGCACAACAGTGGCTCGATCCGGCGAAAACGGATTTAAATTATTTACTGTGGTTTCACCATGTGGGCTGGAGGGAGAAATTATCGACGGGGCGGACGCTTTGGGATGAATTCTGTTACCGCATGAATACCGGTTTGCAGGAAGTGAAGGATTTGCAAAAGGAATGGGATTCGTTGCAAGGCAAAGTGGATCCAGAGGTTTTTGCGGACGTGAAGGGGCGTTTAGCGGCACAACAACGGGAGTCTGTTCTGTGGCGCGATGCGCATGTATTGTACTTCCAAACCTATTCGAAATTACCGATTAGCTACGGGACGCCTGCGCGGACTTTGGCAGAAATAAAAGAAATTGTACGAATTTATCAGTTAAAATAAGATGCAACAACCATTCTCATTACAGGGGCGCGTGGCGCTCATCACGGGCGGCGGAACCGGAATCGGATTCGACATCGCGAAATGCTTTTTAGCGTCCGGAGCCACGGTCATCATCACGGGTCGTCGCGAAGATGTGCTAAAAGAGGCCGTTGCAAACCTAGGAGCGGGTGCACATTATGCGGTGAATGATGTGGCTGATTTGAACTTGACTTCACAGCTAGTTGCGGAACTCGTTACGAAATATGGCGCCATCGACATCCTCGTAAACAACGCCGGCATCAACATGAAGCGCCCGGCAGTAGAGGTTTCGGATAACGATTTTTCGAATATTATTAACGTGAACTTGAACGCCGTTTTTGCTTTGACACGCGAAGTGGGGAAACACATGCTCGAACGCGGAAAAGGTTCGATCATCATGATTTCCTCGATGGCGGCTTACTATGGCATCGATCGTGTGGCAGCTTATGCGTCTTCGAAAACAGGTATTTATGGTTTAGTGAGAGTACTGGCATCTGAGTGGTCTGGCAAGGGCGTTCGCGTGAATGCGATTGCGCCTGGATTTATTGAAACGGCGATGAGTCGGACGGCGATGAATTCAGATCCGGATCGAAAACACAAGGCGATGGATCGCACGCCGATGGGGTATTTTGGGAAACCAGAAGACATCGGCTGGGCAGCGGTTTATTTAGCTTCGGATGCATCAAATTACGTAACAGGCGTCTCAATCCCGGTTGACGGCGGGAATTCAATCGGATTCTAATGAAAGGAAATTACCGCTGGGTGGTGGTCGCCCTCTTGTTTTTTGCGACGACGATTAATTATTTAGATCGCCAGGTGATCGGCTTGTTGAAGCCCACACTGGAGAAGGAATTGAACTGGTCGGAGACGGATTACAGTTTCATTGTGATGTGTTTCACGGCCTCTTATGCGCTGGGATTGTTGGCTTTCGGGAAGGTGATCGATAAGATAGGTTCTAAAATGGGTTACGCCATTTCGATTGTGATTTGGTCAATTGCGGCGATGGCGCATGCTTTAGCAAAAACTTCGTTCGGATTCGGCGCGGCACGCGCCGCTTTAGGAGCCGGCGAAGCGGGGAATTTCCCGGCGGCGATTAAGACAGTCGCGGAGTGGTTCCCCAAAAGAGAACGCGCTTTAGCCACAGGAATTTTTAACTCCGGCGCAAACATCGGGGCGATGGTCGCACCCATCATGGTGCCTTGGATTTTAGGAGCCTATGGCTGGCAAGAAGCCTTCATTATCACCGGTGCGATCGGATTTATTTGGTTAGCCTTGTGGTGGTGGTTTTACGAAGTGCCTGCAAAACATCCTTCGGTAACGACAGAAGAATTAGCGCACATCCAAAACGTAGAAGAGGAGGTGACAGACGTCGCACCCATCGCTTGGGGCAAGCTTTTCGGCTATCGCCAAACCTGGGTCTTCATCGTAGGCAAGTTCTTCACTGATCCCATCTGGTGGTTTTTCTTGTTTTGGTTACCATCGTATTTCTCGACAACTTTTGCGCTAGACTTGAAAAAGCCAAGTTTACATCTCGCGATTTTGTTTACCTGCACCTCGATCGGTAGCATCGGTGGAGGCTATATTTCGGGTTATTTCATCAAGAAAGGCTGGCCGGTGTACAAGGCACGCAAGTATTCGATGTTCTTCTTCGCGCTCTGTGCGGTGCCCATTATTGGGGCGCGCTGGGCGACGGATATTTGGCAGGCGGTATTCTTAATTTCTATCGCGGCATCTGCGCACCAGGCTTGGTCCGCGAACATTTTTACGACGGTTTCGGATATGTTTCCCAAACACGCCGTTTCCTCTGTCGTGGGGATTGGTGGCCTCGCGGGTTCGCTAGGTGGTGTGATTTTCCCCTATATTATCGGGGTGGTTTTGGATGCTTACAAGGCAGACCAGGCTTTATCTGATGGATATAATATTATATTTGTGGCCTGCGGCTGCGCTTATTTATTTGCGTGGTTGCTCATTCATTTCATTTCTCCTAAAATGGAGATCGTTAAATCGTAGATCGATGAAAAAATTACTAATTGCTTTATTCGCTTTTACTAGCGGTGCATACGCTCAAGATCACCATCCATTAGAAGGCGCATGGGATTTAAACGTAGCTATGGAAAACCGCAATGGCGGGGTGTCTACCGCACCCTCTTGGTTAGAAGTGCGTCATTCGGGTCATAAAACCCTGACTGGACGTTTTGTAGGGGATGGTGGTTCAGCCCGTCCTATTTCAGAGGTATTTTATAAAGACGGTCATATCTCCTTTAAAATCCCCCCTCAATGGGAGTTGACAGATGTTCAGATGAGCTTTGAGGGAGATTTGAAAGACGGGAAACTGTCAGGAACGATCACAAAACCAAACGGCAAAGCGATGGCTTTCACGGGTGTTCGTGCTCCGTCTTTATGGAGAGCTGCGGAACCTGTTTGGGACAAACCGATCACCTTATTCAACGGAAAAGACTTAACAGGTTGGAAAGCTTTAGGGCCTAAAAACCAATGGATCGCTGAGAACGGCGTGTTAAAAAGCCCAGCTTCTGGTGCGAATTTATGCACCGAACAAAAGTTCAACGACTTCAAATTACATATCGAATTCCGCTTGCCAGCAGGTAGTAATAGTGGCGTGTATTTACGCGGCCGTTACGAGGCACAAGTGGAAGATAGTTTTGGAAAAGCGCCCTACAGCATTTATTTAGGCGGTATTTACGGATTTATCGATCCACTATTCCAAGCGGCTAAACCATCCGGCGAATGGCAGACCTACGACATTACCTTAGTAGGACGTAAAGTCTCCGTTACCTTAAATGGCCAAAAAGTCATCGTCGAACAAAACATCCCTGGTATCACAGGCGGCGCGATGGATAGCGACGAAGCAGCGCCGGGTCCTATCATGATGCAAGGCGACCACGGTCCGGTGGAGTACAGAAATATTATCATCACACCGGCGAAATAATGAAAAAATCTATTTTAACAGAAGATTGGACCGTTGTCCTTTTAGGCTTCCTAATCATCGGTCTAGCTTTGATTGGTATCAAAATTCCAAGCCCCTCTTTCGGCTGGGAGACAACCTCAGACTTAACTGAAAAAGTGCTCACGGCGGGTAACCTGGTGAAGCTCGCCCAGATTTTCGTTTTCACGTATGTAATCGCGTTATTGGCGGCAAGTGTATTGGGCAAAAGTGTGGCAGGAACCGCGAAAGGTTTTCCGATTGTGTTTGTCCTTACTTCTCTGGCTTTAGTTTTAGCGGGCAATGCCTTCTTGAAAAACTGGAACCTAGAAGCGGTGATCTTTAGTTTATCGATCGGATTGTTGTTAAGCAATTTCTTCAGCTTGCCGGCCTGGTTAACGGAAACGCTTTCGACGGAATTGTTCGTGAAGATCGGTTTGATTTTATTGGGAACGAGCGTGATTTTCGGGGACATTTTGAAAGCTGGATCCCTTGGTTTAATTCAGGCGTTAATCGTTGTTATTTCGGTTTGGTACTTCGCTTTTTGGATTTCCAAAAAAATGGGCATCGACGAAGAATTCGCCATCATGATTTCCAGTGCGGTTTCTATTTGTGGAGTTTCGGCAGCGATTGCAACTTCTGGAGCGATTAAAGGAGATTCGAAAAAGCTTTCTTACGTCATTTCTATCGTCTTGATCACGGCGATTCCGATGATTATTTTTCTACCATTTATCGCTCAGGCCTTAGGTCTATCACAAGCGGTGACGGGTGCTTGGTTAGGCGGCACGATCGATACGACGGGGGCAGTCATTGCTTCTGGAACGATGGTAGGTGAGGAGGCCTTGAAGATTTCGACGATTGTGAAATTCTCCCAAAACGTACTTCTAGGATTCGCTGCCTTCGCGATTTCGATCTATTGGACCTTGACCAATAACCAATCTTCGGCAGTGCAAGAGGCTAAGCCCACGGGGGCGATTATTTGGGAACGTTTCCCTAAGTTCGTGTTAGGTTTCATCGCAGCCTCGCTTCTTTTCTCGTTTGTGATTTCTTCAGAAACCATCGATTCGGTGAAAGGAGGATTCAAAGCCTTGCAGGGATTGTGGTTTGCTTTGGCCTTCACCAGCATCGGATTAGAAACGAAGTTTGCGGATCTTTTCTCCAAAGAAGGGAAGAGGCCACTCTACGCCTTTTTGATCGCGCAGCTGTTTAACGTGTTCGTAACCTTGCTGGTGGCGTATCTATTATTTTAGAAAACGAAATAGAATATCTAGTCTATGGTTTTTATAGAATAATATGCTATTTTTGCCAAATGAAGTATTTGTTTTTCTTTTTGTTCCCGCTCTTCGCCGTACAAGGTCAAAATCAAGTAGAGCATCAATCTCAAGTTTGGTATGGCTATTATTTGACTATCCCTATGAATGCGAATTGGTATGTTCAGGGAGAGGTGCATACGCGACATTTCATAGATCCTTTCGTGCACCATCAAAATGCTTTCAGGGCACATGTGCATCGTACTATTGGGGAGAATTGGGATATTTCTGCTGGAGCGGCTCTCTTTTTGAATACCCCTAATGACTCGCGAGCCGCGGTTCGATTAGCCATTCCAGAATACCGGCCGCATTTGGATATAGCCTACAGGCATAAGTGGAGTGCAATTCGGATTGATCACCGTTTTCGATCGGAGATGCGTTTTAACCGAGAAACGAACGTAAGCCGCACGGAACTTACAGATGGGGTTAACTTCAGTAATTACCGTCTTCGGTACCGAATTCAAGCCTTGTTTCCTTTTTTCAAGCAAATTCAGGGGAAAGTGAATACAGAAATTTTGTTAAACACTGGTCAAGAAAATCCAGCAAATACCTTGGATCAACATCGAATGTTTGCTGGATTGAGTATTCCTATTCGTTCGAATTTAACACTCGATGTGGGTTATTTACACGCCTTCCAACAGCGCTCGAATTTGAACTATTACGACCGAAGCATTTTAAGTTTAATGCTGAATCACCGGCTTCCTTAAATAGCTTTTTTTTGCCAATCCCATAACACGATATTCCAGCCTATGCCTCCATAATCCAAGGTATCGATGACATGAAAACCGCGTTTTTGGTGTGCTTTTAAAGATCGGTGATTCGCTTGTGCAACGTCCGTGACACAATAGGTGTATTGATTTGCGTAATGATCGCGGAAACCACCGTAGAGTTTTTGGACTAAATCCTGACCTCGATACTCTTTCGAAACACAAAGCTGAGCCACAATCGCATAATTTTCAATTGGTTTGCTTTCGAATTGGCAGCGTTCAATATTCTCCACTAAATCCGCTAATAGGTCATGGT
>JAIXRT010000077.1 GCA_027485075.1 Cytophagaceae bacterium | reverse complement strand
TTGCATGGCCTAATTTAAGAAAAATGTGGCAAGTATCTTGCTTGAATTACGTTATAATGATGTTTTTCATGGCCTGCGATCATCCAGGACAAGGCGCGGGTGCTGATTTTATGCCCATTTGCTAACCCCATCGCATTGCCTTGGGTGAGTGTGAAGGATTGAATTAAGGAAATGGTCGCTGCGCGGGTGGTTTTGTATTGTACTAAAACTTCTTCTGCCGACTGGTTTTCATACCCTGCCTGATCCATATATTCATTTTCGTCAAATCCAGGTAGAGACTGTGCCTCTCCTCGCGAAATGGCTAGTGCTCGGTACGCGAATATTCGCTCGGAATCTACGATGTGACCTAAGAGTTGTTTAAAACTCCACTTGCCGGCTGCATAAGCAAAGTTGGCCTCATGCTCTGTTAAGGGCTCATAAATCGCCAAAATTTGCTTGGTTTGTTGATCTAAGACTTGTAATAGATTCGCTTCTGTATCAAATTGTAGATATTCTGCGAAATAGGGAGCGTTTGGATATTCGTAGTTGGCCGGAAAATGCATTTTATGACTTTTTTTATTCACTTACCTTTGGCAATCCTCCAAGGTTTGCCAAAGGTAGGGGGGAAAAGGGAATTTTTGATTTGATTAATTGATAAAGAATATCGAGAAATTGATTTTTTTAGATCTGTAAGCATTCATTTCGTGAATTTACAAAGCCGTGATTATCAATTGTGTATAGCAATTAGCTCAATTCAAGCCTATTTTTTCCTATTTTTTTTAATAGACTTCTTGCATCCAAGCAGAATTTCCCTAATTTTGTGCCACCAAATAACAAACGGTCCGGTAGTTCAGTTGGTTAGAATACATGCCTGTCACGCATGGGGTCGCGGGTTCGAGTCCCGTCCGGACCGCTAACTTGGGAAAAGCTTCAGAGAAATCTGGAGCTTTTTTTTTTTTTTTTTTCAAAAATTTCTTTCCGTACGATTGTCCTGAACTTACAAGTTTGAAATCTAGCATGATTTTTCTAACATTGGTGTATAATCTATACCTATGAAAAAATACATCATCCTATTTTTGCTAGTTAGTACGCGTATTTTTGCCCAAAATACGCCATTACGAATCATATTTATTGGTGCTCACCCAGATGACTGCGATATCAAAGGTGGAGGAACCGCCGCGTTGTTTGTGGGGATGGGACATCAAGTTAAATTTCTATCTGTCACGAATGGGGATGCGGGCCACCAAACGCAAGGTGGCGGAATGCTCGCGAAACGTCGGATTGCAGAGACACAAGAGGTGGCGAGACGTTTGGGTGTAGCGTATGATGTACTTGATAATCACGATGGAGAACTTCTCCCGACCCTAGAAATTCGCTTGCAGATTATTCGCAAAATTCGCGAATGGAAAGCCGATGTGGTGATCGCACCCCGGTCAAATGATTACCATCCTGACCATCGGTATACGGGTGTTCTCGTACAAGATGCCGCATTTATGGTAGGTGTGCCAAACGTTGCTCCCGATGTGGAGCCGCTTCGCAAGAATCCTGTTTTTCTATATTTTCAAGATAACTTTAAAAAACCAAATCCGTTTCAACCCGATATTGCCGTTGACATAACGCCCGTAATTGAAAAAAAATTAGCAGGTCTTGATGCCCATCAATCGCAATTTTATGAGTGGCTCCCATGGATCGGGAATTATGAGTCTGAAGTGCCCAAAGATCCGAGTAAATACAAAGAGTGGTTGTTGCAAAAGCGCGTTGCAAAACCTAATCCTGAGGTCCAAAAGAGTTTAGTGAAATGGTACGGGGCTAACCAGGCAGCCAAGGTATTATATGCGGAAGCTTTCGAAATTTGTGAATACGGCACGCAGCCTACGGAAGCAGATATTCGAAGATTATTTCCGATGTTAAAGTAGGAGAAATCTGGATATTAAATTACGAGTAAGCCCATTTCCTGAAGCTCCTCCTTTATTTCTCCATGCCAAAATTCCCTAAAATCACCTAGGGCAGCCTGTGTGAATTTCTGTTGGAATTCCTCAAATGTGCACGTTTTATGAGGTCCAGGTGCTAAACTAGGTAGCGTAATTGCCAGCCAATCGCCTAATTTTTCCGGAATGGCTAACTCGACATCTTCTCTCCCTAAACTAAAGGTCAGATTATTTTTTCCTTTTGAACTTTTTCGAAAGGTCGGGATGGGGCCGAGCCAACAAATCTTTGCGTTTGCTTTCGGGAAATCGACTTCATTTTGAGTTAAGATCCGTGCGATGTAATTTTTTGGAATTTGTGTCCGCGGAATTTTAAAATCAAACCAATCGTGCAGCGGCATGTCCAATCCAATGCCATGCATGTAATTAAACAAAGATTTCTTCAGACCCTCACTAAATTGGGCATGATCCGTGCCCGTTGGGTCTGCATGCTCCAAATCGTTGTTGGCAAAACTTCCTGGTTCAGGGTTAAGAATTTTTATGTGATAAGCGTCTGGGTTTAAGCCAACGGGGCTATGGGCCGTTAAAGCAAATTGATGCCAAAAACCCGAGTGCATGACCCCATTTTCAACGAGTTGGCGAACAACTTCCAATGAATCAACTGTTTCTTGCGCTGTCTGTGTAGGAAACCCATACATTAAATAGGCATGAACCAAAATGCCCGCTTGCGTAAAATGATCTGCTACTTGGGCCACTTGTGCAACTGTAACTCCCTTATCAATCAAACTTAATAGTCGGTCTGATGCTACTTCCAATCCACCCGAAACGGCGATACAGCCTGAGCGAACCAACAATTGGCATAAATCTTTCGTAAAACTTTTCTCAAATCGAATGTTTGTCCACCAAACAACCGTCAAATCCCTCCGGATAATTTCCAACGCCACATCACGCATCAAAGCTGGCGGCGCCGCTTCATCTACAAAATGAAATCCATTGTTGCCGGTTTGAGCGATCATCGCCTCTATCCGATCAACTAGCATGGGTGCCGATGTGAATTCGTAGTCTTTTATATAGGATAAAGAAATATCGCAAAAGGTGCATTTTCCCCAATAACAACCATGTGCGAGCGTCAATTTATTCCAGCGGCCGTCACTCCACAAGCGGTGCATCGGATTTGCGATTTCAATGACTGATAAATACTGATCCAAATGCAAATTCGTATATTCTGGAATCCCGACATCTTTTTGTTTTACATCGGAATCCTTTGATCCATTTAGGTAGGTCACTTGGTTGTTGACGCAACAAAATGTCCGCTTTAAATCTTTCAATTCCCGCTCTCCTTTCAGGTGTTCTAAAAGATTTATTAGGGGTGTTTCCCCGTCATCGAGCGTAATAAAGTCGACAAATTCAAAAACGCGAGGTTCTTGTAAAGAACGTAATTCTGTGTTGGCATAGCCTCCACCCAATGCCACTTTAATGTTTGGATGGTGTT
>JAIXRT010000030.1 GCA_027485075.1 Cytophagaceae bacterium | reverse complement strand
TCAAATTGCGGATGTAAAGAGCTTAGCTTATGGATTGTTTATAGGCGCATCATCCATCATTTCTCCCGAAAGTAAACTAGGTGACCATGTAATCATCGGTGCTGGATCTATTGTAGAAACGGGAGCTGTGATCGATTCATTTGTACAAATCGGCGCTGGATCTGTCATCGGAAAAGAAGCACAAATTGATAAGCATGCATTTGTGGGTATTCACTCCACCATCGTAGGCAGCGTGAAAATAGGCAAAGGAGCGACTGTTGGCGCAGGTAGTGTTGTAATAGAAAATATTCCAGCAAACAAACGAGCCTTCGGAAATCCGGCTAAAATACTATAGTTTTTCGATGTGTTGTGGCTCAACTAACTCCATGAAATGAAAGCGGAGATAGAGCTGAGCCACAACAATCACATCTTCCATACAGTAAGCCGTAATCCGCGGTAAATCCTGATCTTGATAATATACCGCATGTACGCGATCGCCAGATAAATCACTTTTGGCACCTGGAATTCCCAACAAATCAGCTAATAATTCAAGCGAGGTAAACGAACGACGATCGCCAAATTTCCACATCTCCATCGTATCCTGATGAATGATTTCCCATGGTTTTTTGCCTTGTAATTGCAGGGCTCGTGGAATCTCTAAACCATTCACCATCATCCTTCGGCATAAATAAGGAAAGTCAAACTCCTTTCCATTATGCGCGACAAGCGTCAATTCCTTCGACTTATAGGTCTTGTCGACAAATGAAGCAAACTCAGCCAACAGCACCTTCTCATCTGTATGCGCAATTGTCTTCACTTTCAGCGCTAATTCTTTCTGCTTGTTCACATACAAGAACCCCATCCCAATCACAATAATCTTACCGAATTCTGCATACAAGGCTGCGCGATCTACATACAATTCCTCGGCAGATATATTATTCGGATTCACTAAATTCTTCGCCTTTTTTACCCAAAATTCTTTTCGAGCTTCCGATAATTGGGAAAAATCCGCGGATTCCGATACTGTTTCAATATCTAGAAATAACGTATTCTTAAAATTCATGCGCGTATCCATAGATCTAGGCTTTTGGTAATGTTTCACGTGAAACATCCTGGGTGTGAAACTGAAATAAGTCTTGCAGATGCGCTAAAACTTTGGGCTTGACTTCTTCTAGGCTGATCTCGCGGCCTAACTCTTGGCTCAATGAGGTTACGCCTTTGGTGGAAATGCCGCAGGGAACAATGTGGCTAAAATAGGAGAGGTCGGGCTGTACGTTAAACGCAAAGCCATGCATGCTAATCCAACGAGATGCTTTCACGCCAAAGGCACAGATCTTACGACTGTCCGCTGCTTCGGGATTAATCCAAACGCCCGTTAACCCTTCGATTCGGCCTGCCTTTAACCCATACTCAGCACAGGTGCGCATGATAGCTTCTTCGAGCATGCGCAAGTACAAATGTATATCCGTAAAGAAGTTTTCGAGGTCAAAAATCGGATAGCCCACTAATTGCCCTGGTCCATGATACGTAATATCGCCGCCGCGATTCGTCTTATAAAACGTAGCACCGATGGTGTGCAGAAAAGATTCTTGCATCAACAAATGCGCAGCGTCACCGCTTTTGCCAAGCGTATATACATGCGGATGTTCGCAGAATAATAGGTAATTGTCCGTTGGCTTAAGTGCATCTTCTGCTTGATTTCGATTGCCTAATTTAACTGCCGCTGTGTGTGCCATTAACTGTTCTTGCAGATCCCAGGCCTCCTGATAGGGGGTCAGCTGTAAATCAACAAACTGGACATTTTTATTCTGCATGCACATTATCAGTTTTGGCGGTTGCGCAATGTCTATAATTGGCAACCTTAGGGCCAGCAAATATACAAGAATGGCCAAACATTTACAGCAAGGAAAAAGAGCAGAATTGGCGGCAGCGCGTTTTCTCCAACAAAGTGGTTATGGCATCCGAGAAAGAAACTATCGAAACGGAAAAGCTGAAGTAGACCTGATTGTTCAACGCGGAGTATTTCTCGTATTTGTTGAAATAAAATCACTGCGAAACACAAGGCATGGATACCCCGAAGAGCGCATCGGAAGAACTAAAACTACCCTTTTTCATCAGGCAGCCGCTAGCTACCAAGAGGAGGAAAACTGGGAAAAAGAAATCCGCTTCGACAGCATTGCGATTACTTTTTTTCCACAAGCGATTAAAATAGAGCATTTCGAGGATGCTTTTTCGTAAATTCGCGGTTTAATATGCGAAGATGATTAGTTTCCATACAGAAGAATTAGCGTTCCAGCTGCCTGAAAAGCTTAAGCACAAGCAATGGCTTAAGGCAGTGGCTGCAGAAGAAGGGAAAAAAATAGGCGAACTAAACTATGTGTTTTGCTCCGACGAATACCTGCTTAAGATCAATCAGGATTATTTGCAGCACGACACGTTGACCGATATCGTCACCTTTGACAATTCAGAAAGTCCGAATCTAATCGAAGGAGATATCTTTATTTCACACGAACGTGTACTTGAAAATGGGGCTAAACTGAATACGGCCGACAGCGAATTGCAACGCGTCATGGTGCACGGTTTGCTTCACTTGTGTGGATATAAAGACAAGGCAAAGG
>JAIXRT010000131.1 GCA_027485075.1 Cytophagaceae bacterium | reverse complement strand
TGGCGATACGCTGACGGAAGGTGAAGTGATGAATTACCAAGGAATTCCGAGCTTCTCGCCGGAGATTTTCAAGGAGCTCATCAATTTGGATCCAATGAAATCCAAGCAATTAGAAAAGGGTATTGACCAGTTGACCGACGAAGGTGTTGCCCAATTATTCACCCAACCCCAACTAGGAAATCGCAAGATTGTGGGAACGGTGGGAGATCTTCAGTATGAAGTAATTCAGTACCGTTTGGAGCATGAGTACGGTGCCAAATGTCGCTTCGATGGGATGGCGGTGACAAAGGCTTGTTGGATTACCTCCGAAGACCCTAAAAAACTTCAAGAATTTGTGCGTCTAAAAGGTCAAAACATCGCCCAAGACAAAGACGGTAATTATGTGTTTTTAGCGGAATCCGACTGGATTCTTCGCATGAATCAAACAAATAATCCGGAGATTGAATTCCACTTCACGAGTGAGTTTAAGTTGGCCTAGTCTCTTTGGCAAAGCTTCAAGCTTTGCCAAAGTTTGAGGCGCTTTTCGCGCCGATTACTTCGTTAATTTTTTTCCTGAGAATCGATGCTTCGCATCTCAAACTTTGGCAATCCTAAAAGGTTTGCCAAAGAAAAACAGTCTACTTCGCAAGCTTATTAATCTCCGAAATCGCACCACTTACCTTATCCTTCAAGATGATTTTTTTATCCCCATTAGGAAGAATTTCTTCTTTGATGAGCCAGTGTTTATCATCGTAAGCCTGATAAACAGAAGGCTTAGAGAGTCCTCTTTTTCCGCGCCATTCAGGTAGTTGGACAGGTTCCCAAAGTTTTGTTTTTGCCGACTTATAGGCTGCGTCAATAATCGCATTCACGACATATCCATCATAAAATGTTTCACGCGGTTGGGTGCCATTTTCATAGGCATCAAACATGTCATTGAACATGGTCGGGTAGCCTAATTCATGCGCTTCATCGCCCACGGGGAATTGCCAACCCACATTTGTTTCAGCCTTTTCAGCCACGTAATTGGTTGAATTTCCACTGGTAAACATCTCAAAACCCGTGCGTAAAAAGGAATTTACCCAAATCGTTCCTTCGGTTCCCATTACTTCATCACGTAAATCCATGCCGCCGCGGAATGTCCAGGATACTTCAAATTGGCCAATAGCTCCATTCTCATATTTGACTAAACCAATTGCGTGATCCTCGGCATCGATGGGTTTTACTTGGGTGTCGGCCCAACACATGACTTCGACAGGAAGTACATCTTTGCCAATAAAATTCCGTGAAATTTCAATGCAATGGCATCCTAAATCGAGCACGGCCCCGCCACCTGCTTTTTCAATGTCCCAAAACCATTCGGCATGTGGGCCCGGATGTGTCTCTCGTGATTTGGCCCAAAGAATTCGCCCGATCGCTCCTTCTTCGACGCTTTTCACTGATTTTAAAAACTTGGGGGTATAGCATAAGTCTTCCAAATATCCCGCAAAAACACCTGCTTCCTCACATGCTAAAGTCATTCGAAGGGCTTCCTCCGCGGTGCGCCCCAATGGTTTCGTACACAATACCGCCTTTTTATGTTTCACGCAAAGCATGACGGCCTCTTCGTGTAAGTAATTTGGTAAAGCAATGACCACGAATTCGGATTCAGCATGCGCGATGGCATCCTCCATTTCGGTGCAGTAATGCGGGACATTATAGTCCTTAGCAAAACGGGTTGCCGTCGCTTCTTTTCGTGAATAAACCACGGTAAGGGTATCTTTACTGCGTCGGCCGCAAAGGGATTCGGCATAAAATCTGCCAATAAACCCACCACCGAGAATACATATCTTTGCCATTATTTATCAATATTTAATGTTATTTCGTCTTCTTTAACTAGGAAATCAGCCCCTAATACAGCCTTTTTCCCACTCGCCAATATCGCCTCATCCGGTACCATTTGAATAGGCGTGATGCAGGAGAGATTCTTTTCCCGAAAGGGTTTATTGGATGCTAAGTTGTAGGCTGAGATCACGGACCAACGGGCCGTGTCGGACAGGTTAGCCTCCGATCGGTGAAGTAAATTGGGATGAAAAAATAGGACGTCTCCCGCTTTTAATTCACAATATACGAGTTCAGAAACTTTGGCAGCCTCGTCTACGAAAGCTTGGTCGGCGCCTTGTTGTTCCCCCGCAAAATGGTGTTCAATGCGTTGCATGTGATGGGTGCCTTTCAAAACTTGTAGGCAACCGTTGGCAACATTGGCATCCGTCAGTGCAATCATAACAGACACCATAGCTTCGGGATATAGGAATCCATTTTTGTACCAATAGCCATAATCTTGATGCCATTCCCAGGCACCGCCTACGCGGGGTTCTTTTTGCATGACTTTGGAATGGAAATGACAAACTTCTCCTTTCCCTAAAATTTGCTGTACGGAGGTCACCATGCGTTTACATCGCGACATCAAACCAAATGAATCGTCTCCAGCGGTAAACCAAAGCGTTAATTTGGTCTTTTTCCCGGATTGATCATTGAGGTCAAATGCGTGTTCCACGACAGACTCATCTGTCGCGACCTGATATAAAAGTTGAATTTCTTCTTTTGAAAAAAAGTTGGAGACCTGGATAAATCCATCCTGCTTGTAGGCAAGTACCTGTGATTCAGTCAACATAGCAATCGGTTTAGTTGGCTGAATTTATTAATAAAATGAATAGGTTGTATGCTTGTGAGATGTTTGGTGGTGTGGGAGACCTTTGGCAAAGCTTAATGCTTTGTCAAAGGTTGAGGCGCTTTTCGCGCCGATTACTTCCAAAAATCATTTCGTGGAATATATGTAACCAACGGAATCGATGCTGCGCATCTCAAACTTTGGCAATCCTAAAAGGTTTGCCAAAGAGTTACACCAATCCTAAATCCTTCTGAATAACCCCAACCTTCTCTTGCAAGTCAGCGAAAGTCTGATCAAAATCAGCTGCAGACGCTAAAGGCTTATTTACCGACACATAGAACTTGATCTTCGGTTCCGTGCCGGAAGGACGTGCGGAGACTTTAGATCCGTCGGCGAGTATAAGTTGGATCACATTGGAGGCTTCGATGCCGCGGCCAACTACAATTTGTGTTTGGACGCCTGTTAACAGGTCCGTGGAAACAAGTCCTTCGTAGTCTAAAACTGTTACCGGTTTAGAACCCGCCACAGATGCAGGGACATTTGAACGCAAATTGATCATCATTTGCTTGATTTCTTCCGCGCCGGCTTTACCCTTTTTGGTTAGGGATATAAGACCCTCGTAATAGAAATTATTCTCCTTGTACATTTCGGCTAAGAAGTCAAAAAGGGATTTGCCCTGATCTTTGGCATAAGCCGTTAACTCGGCAATCATGGCACAAGAGGCCACCGCGTCTTTGTCACGCACCGCATCGCCGATCAGGTAGCCGTAAGACTCTTCACCGCCGCCGATGAACTTTTCTTTACCTTCCAACTCACGAATAACCTGCGCAATGTATTTAAAACCGGTCAAGGTATTGTAGCAATTCACCCCTTTGGACGCACACATTTTATCGATCAAATCAGTGGTTACAATCGTTTTGGCCACAAATTCATTGCCCTTCAAATCCGTTACTTTAAGTAAGTAATACAGAATCAAGCTGGCCATTTGGTTTCCGTTTAGGAGTACCCACTCGCCATATTGGTTCTTAACCGCAGCACCCACGCGATCCGCATCTGGATCTGTCGCAATCACTAAATCCGCATCAATTGCCTTGGCTTTGTTTAAGGCCAATGTCATTGCTTCTTTTTCCTCTGGATTCGGATACACGACCGTTGGGAAATTTCCATTTGGTATGGCTTGCTCTTCGACGACAGTAACTGCCTCAAAACCAAGTAATTCCAAGGCTTTGGGGACTAAAGTGATTCCTGTCCCATGAATAGGAGAGAAGACGATTTTTAAGTCTTTTTGGCGCTGAATGACGTCAGGCTTGCGGCAATTGGCCTGGATGGTTTTCAAATAGGCCGTATCGATTGACTCGTCTAAAATATGTAATAAGGCATCATTGCCTTCAAATTTAATATCAGCCACCGATGAAATGGCGTTTACTTCTGCCACGATGTTTTTATCGTGTGGGGCAACAACTTGTGATCCGTCTGCCCAATACGCTTTGTAGCCATTGTATTCCTTTGGGTTATGGGATGCGGTAATCACTAGACCAGCTTGGCAGCCCAACTCGCGTACCGTAAAGGATAATTGTGGAGTAGGGCGTAAGGCTGGGAAAAGGTAAACTTCAATCCCGTTTGCCGTGAAGATATTTGCCGCGATACGCGTAAATTCCGGAGAATTATTTCGTGAATCATGGGCGATAGCGACTTTGATTTTTTGGCCTGGTAGGCATTTGTTGAGGTAATTGGCAAACCCCTGGGTTGCTGCACCCACGGTATATTGGTTCATGCGATTACTACCCACACCCATCTCTCCGCGCATTCCGCCTGTACCAAATTCCAGTGATTTATAGAAGGAATCCGTTAATGCGGTTTGTTCGCCGGCCGCGATCATGGCTTGAATTTGTGTTTTGGTTTCGGCATCGTAAGGGCCGTTCAACCATTGATCGATGTTTGTTTGGGTTGTTGAGTCAAAAGTCATATGCTAAATTTCTCCTGTAAAAACGTGTTTGGCTGGGCCAATTAAAAATATTTGCGTGTAACCATCCGTGCTGTTTCCTTCGAATTGAATGGCTAATTCACCGCCTAAAGTCTTGATTTGAATCGGGCTGGGCATGCCTTTGGTGGCATTGGATACCAAAGCGGCTGCTGTCACTCCTGTTCCGCAGGAGTAGGTTTCATCCTCAACACCGCGCTCGTAGGTACGAACGAAAAGAGTTTGAGGATCGAGTTTTTCGGCAAAATTCACATTGGTTCCGTTTTGACCTTGATACGCCTCCGAATAACGGATGGCGGCACCGATATTTTTCACGTCCGTGAATTGAACTTGTTGGACGTAACGCACTACATGTGGTGAGCCGGTATTGGTAAAATAATCGTCGTCATGCTGGGCGATATTCGCCACATCTTGCATTTGTAAGGATATAGTTTCGGGTGATATATGTGCCAAATGTGGTCCATCCACCGCGATAAAATGAGCTTTTTCTTGTACGATCCCTAGGTCTGCGGCGAATCGAACTAAACATCTGCCACCATTTCCACACATGGTTCCTTCGGTACCATCTGCATTGAAATAAACCATACGGAAGTCGTAGCCTTCTGCCTTTTGCAATAACATCAATCCGTCAGCACCTATGCCAAAACGGCGGTGACAAAGGTTTGCAATTGCTTCCGTGTCGAGTTGAAACGTGTGACTTCGATCATCGATGATAATAAAGTCATTTCCAGTTCCTTGGTATTTGTAAAATTGCATGGCCTAATTTAAGAAAAATGTGGCAAGTATCTTGCTTGAATTACGTTATAATGATGTTTTTCATGGCCTGCGATCATCCAGGACAAGGCGCGGGTGCTGATTTTATGCCCATT
>JAIXRT010000241.1 GCA_027485075.1 Cytophagaceae bacterium | reverse complement strand
TTCGCAGGTTATGCGTCCTGCCAAAGTCATTGCGGATGCATTTTCTGGAATCCAGCGTGGCATAGCTTCTGCAGATCGTATCATCGAAATTTTAGATACTGAGTCTGAAATACAAGTCGAAGAACCCGCCATTCCTGTGAAAGAATTTACACAATCGATTCGATTTGAATCGGTTGGATTTGCGTACGTCGCTGGCCGTTCGGTGTTAAATGATGTTTCGTTTGAAATTCCGAAAGGTCAAACCATCGCGCTCGTTGGCGCTTCCGGCGGAGGGAAGTCGACATTAGCTGATTTGCTCCCTCGTTTTTATGATGCGACTTCAGGTAAAATCACCGTGGACAACGTACCGTTAAAACAAATCCCATTGGCCGATTTACGTGCGTTGATGGGTATTGTAACCCAGGAGTCCGTACTATTTAATGATTCGATTTTTAATAACATTGCTTTTGGGACGGATGCCACCATGGAGCAAGTGCAAGCGGCCGCTCAAATTGCGAATGCCCATGAATTCATTGAGGCAAGTTCGGATGGATATGCGACGCTGATCGGGGATCGCGGGTCTAAATTGTCGGGTGGGCAACGCCAACGAATCTCCATTGCACGTGCGGTGTTACGCAATCCGCCGATTTTAATTTTGGATGAAGCGACCAGTGCGCTGGACAACGAATCTGAAAAATTGGTGCAAGCAGCTTTAGGTAATTTGATGAAAAATCGAACGGTTTTAGTGATTGCCCATCGCTTGAGTACGATCCAACATGCCGATCAAATTTTGGTGGTGGATCAAGGACAAATCGTCGAGCGCGGTACGCATAAAGAGCTCATTGCCATTCCGGATGGAGCGTACGCGAAGCTAAGCCAACTGAAATAAATGCCCCTTTTTTGCGTTTTTGATTAGCTTTTCAACGAAGAAAAAGTTAATTTGCGCCCGTTTTTAACCCATATTGAAGTATACAGACATGTCAACATCCTCATTAGCACAACGCATTCAAGCTTTAGAAGAATCATCTACTTTAGGGATGACGAAAAAAGCGCGTGAATTAGCTGCACTAGGTCATAAAGTGATTAGTTTATCCGTAGGTGAACCTGATTTCAAAACGCCTGATCACATTTGTGAGGCTGCTAAAAAAGCAATCGATGATGGTTTCCATGGCTATTCACCAGTTGCAGGTTATCCAGATCTTCGCATGGCTATCGCGAATAAGTTAAAGCGTGATAATAATTTAGAGTGGGGTTCTGAAAACATAGTAGTCTCGACGGGAGCTAAGCACTCATTGGCAAATGCAATTGCGGCCTTGATTAATCCGGGTGACGAAGTGATCATTTTTTCCCCTTATTGGGTTTCGTACTCTGAAATGGTGAAGTTGGCAGAAGGAACTTCTGTTATCGTTCAAGGTGCTTTTGATAATAACTTTAAAGTGACGCCTGCACAATTCGAGGCAGCGATTACTCCTAAAACAAAAATGGTGATGTTCGCATCGCCAAATAACCCAACCGGTTCTGTGTACACAGAATCTGAATTACGCGATATTGCGAATGTGGTAGCTCGTCATGAAAATATTTATGTGCTGGCGGATGAGATTTATGAGTACATCAACTTTACTCAAGGTGGTCATTTCTCAATCGGTTCTATTCCAGAAATTAAAGAGCGCGTGATTACGGTTAATGGAGTTGCCAAAGGTCATGCTATGACTGGATGGCGAATTGGTTTCATCGCAGCAGCTAAATGGATCGCGGATGGAATCGAAAAATTACAAGGCCAAGTGACTTCAGGTACAAATTCAATTGCACAAAAAGCAGCAGTTGCAGCATTCAATGGTTCTTTGGATCATGCTTATGAAATGAAAGCAGCGTATGATCGCCGCCGTAAATTAGTAGTAGGTAAATTGCGTGAGATTCCAGGATTTAAAGTGAATATGCCGGAAGGTGCGTTTTACGCTTTCCCAGATATCTCGTATTACTTTGGAAAGTCAGATGGAACAACAACGATCAACGATTCAGATGATTTCTGTACATGGTTGTTAAATGAGGCCTATGTTGCGACAGTGGCTGGTTCAGGTTTCGGCGCTCCTGATTGTATGCGTATTTCAACTGCCGCGGCTGATGAGCAATTAGAAGAAGCATGTGAGCGTATTAAAACGGCTGTGGCTAAATTGAAGTAATTCATTTTTGAATCGAACATAATGAGAAGTCAGGGCTTTTGTCCCTGACTTTTCTTTTTATATTTACCGCATGGAACTTATTTCTGTTGTAATTTTTATTCTTGGGTACCTCGCCATCGCGTTTGAACACCCCTTGAAAATCAATAAAACTGCCTCTGCTTTAGTGACCGGTGTTCTCGTTTGGGTCGTCTATGCACTGGTGAAAGGACCTCAAGAACTGGAGGTGCTAAGTCATCATTTAGGTTCGACCTCTGAAATTTTATTTTTCTTGTTGGGCGCCATGACCTTAGTCGAATTAGTGGATGCGCATCATGGTTTTCATTTTGTCAGTCGTTTAATTAAGACGAACCAACCCGCCAAGTTGATGTGGATTGTAGGTTTCATAACGTTCTTTCTTTCCGCCATTTTAGACAATTTAACCACCGCCATCGTTATGGTTACCCTCCTACGTAAGTTGGTATCCGATAAATCCACTCGGATGTATTTTGTTGGTGTCGTGGTCATTGCCGCAAATGCTGGCGGAGCCTGGTCACCTATTGGCGATGTGACGACAACCATGTTGTGGATTGGTGGTCAAATCTCCGCATCAGGCATCATTAGAACGTTGTTTATCCCTGCTCTGATTTCACTTATTGTCCCCTTGGCAGTAGCCGCATTTTGGGTGCGCGGTCGGAAACTTGGTTCGTTTCACCACCAAGTGGAGCTTTCCTCGGAAGAAGATCACCATGGTAAAATCATGTTGGCAGCCGGCATTACCAGCCTTTTAGGCGTACCCGTATTTAAAACGTTAACGCATTTGCCGCCGTATATGGGGATTTTATTGGCCTTGGGAGTCGTTTGGATATTGTCAGAATATTTACATGCAGATAAAGATGAAGCTACCAAAAAGCCATTTAC
>JAIXRT010000063.1 GCA_027485075.1 Cytophagaceae bacterium | reverse complement strand
TTTGTACGATTTGTTTTTGAGCTTCCACCAACTTATGAACGCGCGGTTGGAACGTCTCAAACTCCTGCTCATCACCTTTGGGTATCGGACCAGAAATAATTAATGGTGTACGTGCATCGTCAATCAATACGGAATCGACCTCATCTACCATCGCAAAATGGTGTGGTCTTTGTACCTGATCTTCCAGGCTTCGCGCCATATTATCACGTAAGTAATCAAAACCAAACTCATTGTTAGTACCATACGTAATATCCGCCATGTAGGCTTGTCGGCGCTCCTCCGTATTCGGCTCATGTTTATCAATGCAATCCACTTTCAAGCCATGAAACTCAAATAATGGAGCATTCCATTCGGAGTCACGTTTGGCCAAATAATCATTGACCGTAACGATATGTACACCTCGGCCTGCTAATGCATTTAGATAGGTAGGTAAGGTAGACACTAAAGTCTTGCCTTCTCCCGTTCCCATTTCAGATATTTTACCTTGATGCAATACGATACCACCGATCAGCTGCACATCGTAATGCACCATTTCCCAAGTGATTTGATTGCCGGCTGCTAACCACTGATTATGCCAAATAGCCTTATCCCCCTCAATCACCACATTCGCCTTTTTTGAGGCGATAAATTTATCTTCAATCGTAGCTGTAACGACTAATTTCTTATTTTCAGTTAACCGACGCGCCGTTTCCTTCACGACGGCAAAAGCCTCTGGTAAAATCTCTAAAAGCACAATTTCCAATTGCTTGTTGCGCTCCTCGTTTAATTTATCGATTTGTTGGAAAAATGTCTCTTTCTCATCCACATCTGCTGTGGCCATTCCTTGCGTATGTAATTCGCTGATTTGCGTATCGATCGCTGAAAGGAAATCGGCAATACGTTGCTTGAATTCAATGGATTTGCCCCGAAGTGCATCATCTGAAATAGTATGCAGCTGGGCGTAGGCTTCTTTAATTTTGTCAACAATCGGAAGGATCGCTTTGATGTCGCGGTCCGACTTAGTACCAAATATCTTTGTAACGGTTTTGCTTAGTATCGAAAACATGAATAACAGTGCCTACCTAGGCTTGGTGAAAATTTAAAATGCAATTTACCAATTTGAATTTTTATCCGTGCTATGTTCGAATAATTAATCCATTTTTTTTGAGAATTTGCGTGTGAAATTGTTTTGTTTTGCATGTCAATTAAAGATTCCCATGGCTGATCATCCCGTACCTCCGCGTCGTGCTCCACGCAAAAAGCTAAAAATGCCCATTTTCGGCAACATGATGGGGGGGGCTTCCTCGGGATCAGCGGATTCAGGAAAGAATTTTTCGACCTATCTTTTTGCTATTGTAGCGGTGATGATGGTGGCACAAATTTATTTGCCTCAACTTTGGGCTGAAAAATTATACGATACACCAGATGAATTGACAGAGTTGACATTAGATGGAGCGATTCGAAAGAAATACGCGGATGCCTCTAATAAAAATGAAATCCATTACATTTTGGTTGTCAAGGAAAAAGGAGATACCCGTAAAAAAATCGACTTGTATTTAGCGGATCCTAATTTTTTCGATCAGGTAGCCGTTCCGATGCGGTTAAAAAAAGAGGCTGGTAGTCTCTCAGTTCGTGTCACACGCTTCGCCAAACCCGATACGATATTGATTATCAAGTTGTTAAAAAAATAATCAATTAGTTGATTATTCGGTTCTGACTTTTATATTTGCGTTATAACATATTTCTATGCCTGGCGCAACTGCATCAAACATCAGACATCTTTTATCTAGATCTTTATTCGGTTTTTCGTCGAATGACTATGAAAAAGCGATGGGCTATGGCTCATTGGAGTCCCTCGTTGATCAAGCCATTTTAGCCCCATTACCTCTTCCTGCTCCTCCTAATGCATGGGTTTCACTCACTCCAGCGCAGGCGCAACAAGATTCGGGTGATGCTGGACGCTGGTATACGGAGCTAACCCAGTGGTGGAACAAACGCATGTACACACAAGGGTTAAACATGCAAGAGAAGATTGTTCTATTCTTACATAATCATTTCGCTTGTGAGCGGGATAAGGTGAATTATCCTCAATATATGTACCAACAAAATCAGTTGTTTAGAAAATTTGCCTTGGGCAATTTTAAACAGCTGGTTAAAGAAATCAGTATAGATCCGACGATGTTGATTTACCTCGATGGTAATAATAGCCGTGGAGCAGCGCCCAATGAAAATTATGGTCGGGAATTGTTGGAATTATTTACGATCGGTATTGGTAATTATTCAGAAAACGATGTCAAGCAAGCTGCCAAGGCACTTTCTGGATATCAAGTACGTGGTTTAACCGTTACCTATGATCCAGCTCGTTCCTACACCAATGCATCACTGACCATACTTGGTAAAACAGCCAAGTTTAATGTGAATACGCTTGTCGACCTAATATTCGAGCAAAAACAAACAGCCGAATTTATCTGCCGAAAGATTTATCAAAATTTCGTATACTACAAAGCGGATGAAGTTTTTGTTAAAAAAATGGCAGACGTATTTCGGGCAAATAATTATGAGTTGAAACCTCTGTTTCGTTTTTTATTGCTTTCGGATGAATTTTATAAGCCAAGTATTTTAGCAAGCCGCATTAAGGATCCACAAGAATTAATAATTGGTGCCTTGAAACTTTTGCAAATTCCTGTGCCTGATTGGAACAATGCGTTTGAGCTAGCGCGGATGTTGCAAATGCAGTTATTCCAACCGCCCGATGTGGCTGGTTGGCCCGGACAGCGTGAGTGGATTAGTTCAACCACCTATTCACATCGGGGAGGATTTACAGACTCATTGCTCTCAGGCAAGCGCTATAATGGTGTCAATGTAACAGGAAAATTAAATCCTTTGATATATGCACGTACCTTTTCAACGTGTGAAAAGGCCGTTGCTTTTGTCAACCAACTTATTGATTTGTTTATTTTATTTCCAATTTCAGACGCTAAGCGAAGCTTTTTGCTGGAGACGATGTTGGAAGGAACGATTGCGGCCAACTGGTCAACGAATACAGCCCAGGCAGATGTGCGTATCGCGCGTTTATTAAAAGCGATGATGCGGATGCCCGAATTTCAATTGAATTAAGGATGAAAAAGAAGATCAGTCGGCAATCATTTTTACAATCCATGGCAATTTTGTCTGGTGGTGTGTCATTTGGCATTGCTTCTATGCCTGGAAAAGCATTTGCGCAGATTCCTGCTGCCTATGCAGGGCAGGCTGAGCCAGGTAAGATTTTGGTGATCATTCAATTGGGCGGAGGAAATGACGGATTGAATACGGTGATTCCTGGTGAGGATGATTTATACTATGCAGCCCGACCGAATATTGCGATTCAAAAAACAAATGCATTAAAGTTAGATCAAGACATGTATCTGCATCCCTCCATGGTGGGAATCAAAAAGTTATATGACGCGGGGCATGTTGCGATTGCACAAAATATAGGGTACCCAAATCCGAATCGTTCGCATTTTCGAGCAACGGATATTTGGAATACAGGTTCAGCGGCTAATGTCATGTGGGAAGAGGGCTGGGCTGGTCGTTATTTAATGACGCAATACCCTAATTTCCCCATTCAAATGCCAAAGCATCCGATGGCCATTCAACTTGGTTCGGTGGAATCGCTTGCTTTACAGTCGGATGTGGGTCGTTTTGGTACTGTTTTTGAAGACCCGAACCAGTTTTATCAATTGGTGAGTGGTGCTACGGCGGACACGGATGCTCCACCCGCGACGCAAGCCGGCGACGAGTTAGGCTTTTTGAAGCAGGTAGCGGCTTCTTCGATTCAATTTGCCAACGTGATTCAGGCGAGTGCGACTAAAGGAAAAAATTCATTAACCTACCCGACTACAGGTTTAGGTAGACAACTTGGAATCGTGTCTAGATTGATTGCTGGTGGATTGACGACGCCAGTTTATCTCGTTAATATTGGCGGTTTTGATACGCATGCGAATCAATTAACGCAACATGCTAATTTGTGGAAGACCATTTCTGAGGCAGTTAGTACATTTCAAACAGACATGACGAATCAGAATTTGGCTGATCAAATAAGTGTGATGACCTTTTCGGAGTTTGGTAGACGTATTAATCAAAATGGTACCCTGGGTACTGATCATGGAACGGCGGCTCCAATGTTTGTGATAGGAAAGACGGTACGGGGAGGAATTATAGGTGCTAATCCAGATTTAAAATCGGTTGATGCTAATGGTGATATCAAGTTTAAATACGATTACCGCCAAGTGTATAGCACAGTTTTACGGGATCACTTAGGCTTAGACAATGTACGTACGGCGGCGATTTTCCAGTCGACCTTTGAGCGCTTACCGATTTACAAGAACTCGATTGAGGGAATGCCAGAACAAGTTACGATGGAATTATTGGTTCCGTGGCCTAATCCAATTCGTCAATCTGCCTTGATTCAATATGGTATTTTTGAGGAGGCTACTATTTCATTAGGTGTTTATGACATGCAAGGTCGCTTAATGCAGAACTTGTTTGAAGGCAAACGTGCAGTGGGTTCTTATGCACTTACGCTAGAGGGTTCATTGTTTGCATCCGGACATTATATTTTGAGTTTGCAAAATCAGCGCGGTGGTCGATTGACACGTAGCATTCAGATTCAAAATGATTAATTTTTCACGGCCAAGCATAATTTCTTACCTTTGATGATTCAAAAGGAGGCAACAAATCCTCTTTTGGTTCGTTATTCATCAAATTTTTACAACATGCGTTTATTTTTGCTGGTATGTTTATGGTTGATCGGACTTCCATCGATGGCTCAAAACCCGTTTTGGTTCTTAGGTCAACGGGATGGTCGGTACGTAGACAAATTTGATGCCCATTCCTCTGTTTCGTTAGGAGTAGGGTCGACCAATTATGTGGGGGATTTAGCACCTTTGGGAGGTTTAACCCAGGTGGGTATTCAATCCATGCGATGGAATTTAGGTGCCCAATTTACCCGTCATTTTTCGAAAAATTTTAGTGCACGTTTTGGCTTGTCGTATGTGCGCCTGGCGGGGGATGACAATTATTTTGATCAAACTGGAGATTTTGCGGGTAGTTATTATCGGAATTTACATTTCAAGAATGATTTGAAGGAATTGACCATTTTGGGTGTTTTTGAATTGATGGGGAATAAAGAATTCATTCGTAAACGACCTCAGTTTTCGCCATACATTATGGCTGGGATTGCGGCCTATTCGCATGATCCTATGGCTCGAAAAGATGCTTATGTGTCTAATGGAACGGTCATGAGAGGAGATTGGATTAGTTTACATGGGCAAAATACGCCATCGGAAGGCAATACATATAGTTTGGTGGGACTAGCCTTACCGGTGGGTGTGGGTTTTCGGTACCGCTTAACGGATGATTTTGACGTATCATTTGAACTTATGCATCGTGTGGCGTTTAGTGATTATTTGGATGATGTATCTGATAATCGGAACGAGATTGCTGCTGCGACAAGTTTTTATACGAATCGTTCGACGCTTCGTGTGGCACCTAACACATTGGATGTTCGTAATACCACGAATCCTGGCGTTTCTCCCGAATATTCATGGGGAGTAGATCAATATTTTACGACCCAAATT
>JAIXRT010000206.1 GCA_027485075.1 Cytophagaceae bacterium | reverse complement strand
TCGTAAAGGACGTTTAGCTGAATTATTCGATGGTTTAAAGGATGTCGCAGCGGAGAGCCGTCGTGACGTGGGCCAAGCATTAAATGGGTTAAAGAATTTAGCCGAAGCTAAGTTTGCGGCTGCACAAGAAGAATTTGCAGGCGCGGATCAGTCGATTGAAATTCCGGCTGATTTAACGTTATCGGATCCATTGATTCAAGGTTCATTACATCCGTTGACCTTAGTTCGCTCACGCATCCTAGAGATTTTCAACCGGATGGGCTTTTCGGTTTCGGATGGACCGGAGATTGAAACAGATTTTTACAATTTTACCGCGTTAAATTTCCCTGAAAATCACCCCGCACGCGAAATGCAGGATACGTTCTTCATCGAAAAAGGACAAGGTGAAATTCAAGATGATGTCTTATTGCGTACGCATACATCGAATGTTCAAATTCGCTTAATGCAACACGCTAAGCCACCTTTTCGTTCGATTATGCCAGGTCGTGTTTTTCGTAATGAGGCCATTTCAGCGCGAGCTCACTGCTTGTTTCATCAGGTAGAAGGCTTGTATGTCGACAAAGAAGTGAGCTTTAAAGATTTGAAAGATACCTTGTATCATTTCGCGAAAGAGATGTTTGGCAAGGACACCAAAGTTCGTTTCCGTCCTTCCTATTTTCCGTTTACTGAACCAAGTGCTGAAATGGATATTACATGCCTTTTATGCAAGGGTGATGGCTGCAATGTGTGTAAGCAGGCAGGCTGGGTAGAAATTGCAGGTGCGGGTATGGTCGATCCTAATGTACTTGAGAATGTAGGAATTGATTCGAAGGAATATTCAGGATTTGCTTTCGGTATGGGTATTGAACGCATCACGATGCTTAAATACCAAATCAAAGATTTACGGCTATTTACGGAAAATGATGTCCGTTTTCTACGTCAGTTCAATTAACAAATTTTAAAGTCCGCGAGTGCGGAGTTTGTCTTACTTTTGACATTATTTTAATTTCTTATGCAGCAATTTAAACGCAATAATAACCTCGTAGGTTGGATTGTCTTTGCCATTTCTTTCATCACGTATACGCTAACGGTGGAGCCAACAGCCTCTTTCTGGGACTGTGGTGAATTCATTGCATGTGCCTACAAATTACAGGTACCGCATCCTCCAGGAGCACCCTTATTCTTATTACTTGGACGTATGTTCTCGTTCCTAGCTTTGGGCGATGTAACGCGTGTGGCGTTCTGGGTTAATATGATGTCTGTCGTAGCCAGTGCCTTAACCATTTTGTTTATGCATTGGACCATCGTGATGATTGGTCGCAAGGTATTGCGTAAGTCATTTGCAGAATTGACACAATCGGAAGGAATTATTTTGTTGCTTTCAGGTGCTGTGGGGTCATTAATCTATGCATTCTCTGACTCGTTCTGGTTCTCTGCTGTTGAAGCTGAGGTATACGCCATGTCTTCATTTTTTACGGCTATTGTTGTTTGGGCAGCCTTTCGCTGGGAGTTGGTTGAAAATGAGGCAGAAGCCAATCGTTGGATTTTGTTCATCGCTTATCTAGTTGGCCTTTCCATTGGAGTCCACTTATTAAACTTGGTTACATTGCCAGCATTGGCTTTGTTGTGGTATTTTAAGAAAGAGGCTAAGCCAACTTACAAAGGCGGATTTATCGCGATACTAGGAGGTTTATTTATTCTAGGCATTATTAACTCAGGTATCATTCCAGGCTTACCATCGATGGCTTTTTGGTTTGAATTGCAGTTTGTCAATAGCCTAGGCATGAGCTATGGTATGGGAGCTATTTTCTTCTTGTGCGTGCTTCTTACTGCGATTATTTTGGGAATTCGTTATTCCTACCAAGCAGGAAAAGAGGTATTAAATGTGGCCTTATTCTCATTGGTATTTTTACTGATTGGTTATTCAACCTACACGGTGGCTTTAGTTCGGTCGGGATATAATCCACCGATCAACGAGAATGATCCAAGTAATATCTTGAATTTCTTGAAGTATTTGAAACGAGAGCAATATGGATCACGCTCTTTATTGTATGGCCCTGTATATACAGCTGAAATTGAGGAGTTTAAAGAAGGGGATGAGGTATACAAGATGAAAGATGGTAAGTATGTGGTTTACACGCACAAGCCGGAGTATGTGTATCAGAAGGACCAACAAATGTTATTGCCGCGTGTGTGGAGTAATTCGGGCCAACATGTTGCCTTGTATCAAGATATGCTTGGAATTCCAGCAGGTCAAAAACCAGGTTTTGGCGACAACTTACGCTTTATGTTTAGCCATCAAATGGGGCATATGTACATGCGTTATTTGCTTTGGAACTTTGTTGGACGGGAAAGTGACCAACAGGATGCTTGGGCGATTAATGTGTTTGAAGATACATCTGCCTTGCCTGATGTGATGAAGAATAACAAAGCGCGGAATAACTATTATTATTTGCCATTGCTTCTGGTCCTTTTTGGATTTTATTTGCTGTATCGCAAGAATGAGAAGGATTTTTTAGTGACCATCCTGATGTTTGTGTTAACAGGAGTAGGTTTAGTTGTTTATTTGAATTCGCCACCGGTAGAACCACGTGAACGTGATTACATCTATGTGGGATCGTTTTATTTCTTGGCGATTTGGGCAGGATTGGGCGTGATGCAATTATTCGAATGGTTGAGTCTTATCGTGAAGAAACCACAGGTTCGTTGGGCATTAGTCACTATCTTAAGTTTCTCTGCCCCAGTCATTTTAGCGCAACAAAACTGGGATGACCATGATCGCAGTGGACGTTATCATCAAATTGATTTTGCCAAAAACCTATTGAATTCGTGTGCACCAAACGCTATTTTATTCACAGGTGGAGATAATGACACATTCCCGTTGTGGTATGTTCAAGAGGTGGAAGGTTTCCGTACGGATGTGCGTGTGTGTAATTTATCGCTATTAGGCACGGATTGGTACATTGACCAAATGAAACGTCAAACCTATCAATCAACTCCTTTGCCAATTGTCTTGAAAAAGGATCAATTTCTAGAGGGTGTGAATGATCAAATCATGTATTCGGAAAATCCGAATATCAAAGAAATGTCATTACCGGATTATTTAGATCTAGTGCATAAAGATGATCCGCGCATTCAAGCTCAGACGCAAAGTGGGGAATTGATCAATACGTTCCCATCAGATTCATTAGTTATCCCTGTGAATGCGATGAAAGTGGCTCAGTCCAATTGGTTTCCTAAGGAATTCGTACCGTTCTTGTCGGACCGCCTTAGCTGGAAATTGCCTTCTAAAAATATCTTTAAAGGTGAGTTAATTCAATTAGAGATCATTTCTAACAATGCATTAGCTGGTTGGACTCGTCCGATCTATTTTGCGGCGACTTTACCGAATGACCAATATTTAGGTTTGAAGGAAAGTATGCAATTAGAAGGGTATGCGTATCGTTTGATGCCATTTAAAATTCAAGGAGCTCAAGATGGTTTTGTGAATTCAAAAATCATGGCCGATAACATGTTGAATAAGATGTATTGGCGTGGCTTGAATGATGAGAAGGTTTATTACCACGGCGACTTTTACATGGGTATTCCAAGTGTGACCTTGCGTTTAGGAACGTATCGTCTAGCGGACCAATTACTACGTGAGGGCAATATTCCATTAGCTAAGAAAGTATTAGACCATTTAGAGCAAGTTATGCCAAATAAAGTGATTCCTTACGATCAATTCTCAGCTAGTATGGTTGGTTTATACCTATCCATGGGAGAGGAAGCGAAAGCTTTGAAAATGGCTCAAACGATGGTTGACCGCAATGATCAAGCATTAGATTACTACCTATCAGGTGGTATGCGTGCGCATGAACGTGATATTCAAATTGCCTTGTATGAAATGAATGTGATTGTTTCTTCGTTCAAGGAATCTAAGGTAGCCCCTGCGAAATACAAGGCCTTAGAGTCTAAGTTCATGAAGCAAATGGCTAGAGTTCAATAATTGGACGCTGGACTCTAGACGCTAGACGTTAGACATTCAAATACAAAAAAAAGCCCGAGCGATTAGCTTGGGCTTTTTAATATAATTATATCTAGCGACTTCCAGCGTCTAACGTCTAGAGTCTAGCGTCCAACGTCTGACGTCCAGCGTCTAGCGTCCAACGTCCAGCGTCTAAGAAAACATATCTCTCACCTTGTGAAAGAATCCTTTTTCCGACTTCCCAGGTTGAGGGGCGAAGTTGGCCGAATCGCGCAGTTTTTCTAATAATTCGCGCTCTTCTTTATTAACCTCTTTCGGTGTCCAAATATTCACATGAACTAATTGATCACCTACAGAATAGCCGTTCAATTCTTTTATTCCTTTACCCTTTAAGCGTAAGATTTTTCCACTCTGTGTTCCAGCTTCAAGGGTAATTTTTGCCTTTCCGCCGATGGTAGGTACTTCGACAGAGGTTCCTAAAGCTGCGTCTACAAAACTTACATATAGGTCAAAAATCACGTTGTTTCCATCGCGATGAAGGACTTCATGAGCTTCTTCTTCAATGACAATTAACAAATCACCCGCTACACCACCACGTGGGGGAACGTTTCCTTTGCCCGACATCGATAATTGCATGTCGTTGGAAACACCCGCTGGGATTTTGATTGGGATGATTTCTTCTTCTAATACGCGTCCCTCACCGAAACATGCGTCACATTTAGCACCTACGCTTTTGCCTTCGCCACTACAGGTAGGGCAGGTAGATGAAGTGACCATTTGGCCCAACATCGTATTTTGAACGCGTTTTACTTGACCAGAACCTTGGCACGTACCACAGGTTTTTAAATCAGTTCCGTTCTTTGAACCATTTCCAGAGCAAGATTTACAAGCTACATGGCGTTTTACTTTGATTTTCTTTTCGACGCCATTGGCGATCTCCTCCAAGTTTAACTTCAACTTGATACGTAGATCAGTGCCTTTACGTTGACGTCTGCCACCTCCGCGGCCTCCGTTGAAAAAGCTACCAAATGGGCTATCGTCGCCACCACCACCGAAGATATCTCCAAACTGAGAGAATATATCTTCCATGTTCATGCCTTGACCACCAAATCCGCCACCAGCAGCTCCGCCCATTCCCGCATGTCCAAAGCGGTCATATTGCGATTTCTTTTGGGCGTTACTTAATACTTCATAGGCTTCAGCTGCCTCCTTGAATTTTTCTTCAGAAGCTTTGTCGTCCGGGTTTTTATCTGGGTGATACTTGACCGCTAATTTGCGGTAAGCCTTTTTGATTTCCTCCTCAGAAGCTGATTTGGATACGCCTAATACCTCGTAATAATCTCTTTTCTGCGCCATTGTAAATTAGTAGCCAACCACCACTTTTGCGAAGCGAATGACTTTTTCGTTTAATGTATATCCTTTTTCAACTACCTCCATGACCTTTCCTTTGTCGTCCTCCGTAGGCGCTGGGAATTGCGTAATGCAATCATGTAATTCCGCGTCAAAGACTTCGCCTTTTGCAGGTAACTCTTTCAGTCCTTTGGCTTGAAGTGTGGCTGTGATTTTAGCAAATATCAATTGGATTCCTTCTGATATTTCTCCTTCTGGTGCGTTCGCTAATGCGCGCTGATAATCGTCGATGACAGGCAATAAGTCTATGATTAATCCAGCAGAGGCCGTTTGAATTAGGTCTATTTTCTCCTTCGCCGTTCTTTTTCTAAAGTTTTCAAAGTCTGAATATAAACGAAGGTATTTTTCTTTCATTTCGGCCAATTCATCTGGCGCTTGTGTTTCTTCGGTCGGTGCTTGTTCAGCAGTCTCTTGTACGATCTCTTCTTCGATTGGCTTTTCAGTCTCTTTCTTTTTCATAAGGCAAAATTAATAGGGTTTTCGTCTACTCAAATGATGAACCAAAAACTATTTTCTGACAGTTTGGCATAAATTCAGTGAGCTTCGTAATTTTATGGCACATGAATGCGTCACCAACTCACGTTTCCCAAACCATTAAACGCCTAGCTCACCAGCATGGTTTTCAATTTTGTGGGATTTCTAAAGCCGAGTTTTTATCCGAGGAAGCGCCACATTTGGAACGCTGGTTAAACCAACAGATGCATGGGGAGATGAGCTACATGGCGAATCATTTTGATAAACGTCTGGATCCGCGTAAACTGGTCGACGATTGCCAAACGGTGATTTCCCTCGCATACAATTACTTCCCAGATCCTTCCATTCAAGTCTTAACCGATTCCTTTCAAGTCTCCAAATATGCGTTTGGGAAAGATTATCATGTAGTCATTAAAGATAAAATGAAGCTTTTATGGGATGATCTTCAACGAGAACTAGGTGATTTTAGCGGTCGGATGTTTGTTGACTCCGCCCCCGTATTAGAAAAAGCTTGGGCCAAAAAGTCTGGTTTGGGATGGATTGGGAAGAATGCCAATTTAATCATTCCGAAGCAAGGGAGTTTCTTTTTCTTAGCGGAGCTTTTGGTGGACTTGAAAGCAGAACCCGACGGACCCATCAAGGATTTTTGTGGGACATGTACGCGCTGCATCGAGGCGTGCCCAACGGATGCTATTACGCCTTATGTGGTGGATGGATCTAAATGCATCAGTTATTTTACGATCGAGCTAAAGGATCAAATGCCGGCGGAGTTACAAGCTAATTTCCAAGACTGGATCTTTGGATGTGATATTTGTCAAGATGTTTGCCCTTGGAATCGTCACTCCAAGCCACATCAAGAAATTGCATTTCAACCTAACGAAAGGTTTTTAGAGTTATCGAAGCAAGACTGGGAGGATTTATCCGAGGATCTTTTTAAAGAATTGTTTCAATTCTCTGCGATTAGCCGGACAAAATTGAAAGGGCTTAGAAGAAATATAGCTTATGCAAAAAAAAATGGGTCACGAAAATCATGACCCATTTCAGCAAATTAAACCCTAAAGTGATTTTCTAATTATAAACTGTAATGCTAGTTCATGGCTACTTTTGTCATTCTCTTGAATTAACTGAGCTGCCATTTCACCTAATAAGCTAGGTTGATTCGATAAAACTGTAATTCCCCCTGCAACGATCTCTTTAAAATGACAATCGTTAAATGCGATGAGACCCAGATTCTCGCCTATGGTCAATCCATTTGTTTCCCCGTATTTGATAGCCTTCACCAAGTCTTTGTCGTCTAGTGTGAAATAAATTTCACCTGCACGTACATCCACCGGATCTAGGCCATCCAATACTTGGAACTCCAGGCCATTCGCTTCGCAGAATTCACTGCAACCGTTAATCAATCCAGCATCGAAATAATCCTCCTCTGAAACGACTAAATTGAACGAATGGTATTTATTAAACAGGTTTATTTGGTTTGAAAAGTGAAAGTTTAAAGCCGTTTTAGGCTGTGAAATAATGCTTGCATGCGCATTGGATATACTATTGAAGTTTTGATCCAATAAAATCAATCGGTCTCCTGAAATCTTCTTTAAGCATTTAATGTTTTCTTCTTCCTCTTCGATCAGGTGAGGCATGATGACGTAATAATGATAATTTCCCAACTGCTGGGCCATGATTTCTTGAAACTGGCGTGTCTTATATTGGTAGGTATAAATATCCACCATGACATTTTTGCCTAATGACTCGCAAAATGAATCGAAGATCTCTTTATTCGTAGTCGTAATTTTGCCCACCAAAAAAAGTACTTTGGTTTTAGTCTTTATGGACGAATTAGAAATGAAGTATCCTTTACGAAAGATTGAGGTGATAACCCCCATTTTATGTAATTCTGTATAGGCACGTTCAACGGTGTCACGTGATAAATAACATTCCTCTGAAGCCTCGTTTATAGAAGGTAATCTTTCGCCCGGTTTCAATTCACCCATTTCAATATCTTGCAATAGGGAATTAATTAATTGCTGATATTTCGGAAGTTTGTTGTCCGAATTTTTGGCAGAAAAAGAAACAAATGTCTTGACCATGTCTGTTTATGCGATTTCTTTATGAATTACATAAACAAATGTAATCCAACTCGACTTCTTTCGATTGGACAAATCTTTCAAATTTGTGGACGATTCTTGCATTAAACCGCTTATGAAAGAATTGTATGGGAATTTATGGCACTTTCTTGTGGAATATATACCGGTAAGTCGGCGTAACTTTTACCTTTATTTTTCTAATTTAGACGTTCTATATTTTACGACTTTGCGGACTTTTTTGTGTTTCATTTGGCTTCTAATTGCAACTTCCCTTCAAGGGCAAGTTGGCAATCGATTTGAACGCTTATCTACCGCGTCGGGTTTATCTCAAAGTTCGGTTTACAAGATTATTCAAGACAAGAAAGGCTTTCTTTGGTTCGCCACAGCAGATGGATTGAACCGCTATGATGGGCATAATTTTAAGATTTATCGAAATGATCCCAGTGACCCCACTACCTTGAGTGGGAGTGATATATTTTCCATCGTG
Source organism: Cytophagaceae bacterium (assembly GCA_027485075.1). Classification (GTDB taxonomy): domain Bacteria; phylum Bacteroidota; class Bacteroidia; order Cytophagales; family Spirosomataceae; genus Aquirufa. The sequence goes on along the minus strand of JAIXRT010000206.1, from coordinate 4,684 downwards.
GAAGATGATCAAGGAAATATTTGGGTAGGTACGCGGTCTTCAGGTTTAAATCATTTGGATCTACAAACGGGTAAGATAACTCGGTTTACCCGTGGGCCGCAAGGTCAGGATATGAGTAATTTGAATATCCCATCTTTGATTAATCTGGGTAATCACCGCGTTGGCGTTGCCGCACTAGGTTTGGGATTTTTAGTCTACCATACGCAAACTAAAAAGTTATTAGCAGCGGAGTCCGAGTTTAAAAACCCCTTAGTTAAGGAAGTAGCTCGTGCATTTAAACATAGCAATGGTTCTTTGTGGCTGGGGACACGCACGGGCCAACTGATCTCTGTCTTGGGAAAGCATAGTTTTATGCCTTTTTCGATGGGTCAAAACCAAGCTAAATCACGGATTCGGGCTATTTATGAAGCTAAAAATGGTGATATTTTAGTTGGGACTGATGGTGCAGGTTTGTTTCAGTTTAATCCAACTAACCAACAATTTCGTTCCGTATTTTACCAAGCCTCCAATCCGTTAGCCCGTCAAAACATTGTTACGAGCATCACCCGCGATGCTTTGCAAAATATTTGGATAGGAACCGATAATGGCGTTTATGTCATGGAGGGAGATGATTTTAAACGCTATAAACACATACCATCCAATCCTGATCCAGAGGTGGGCATTAGCTCTTATGCGGTGATGAGCTTGTTTACGGATTCAGATTTGAATACATGGATAGGTACTTGGGAAGCTGGTTTAAATATTAGTTTTTTTCAAAAGCCTCGGTTTTCAGTACTTCGATATAAGCCGAATACCATTCAGGGCTTATTAAGTAATAAAGTTACCGCCTTGTCTGCCTCGGATGCTTCCGGTATATGGATAGGAAGCAATTTAGGCTTGTCTTATTTCGATCATAAAAATCGAAAACTAAATCATGTTATTTATAAGGAATCAGCGAATAAACTTAATGCGTCTGGTGATTTTGATATTAATATGTTGAAAGCCATGCCTAATGGCGAAGTTTGGATTGGCTTCTGGGGTAAAGGTCTAAATCACCTTTCTGCGTCTAAGAAACTAAGTGATTACCCATTTTTGCCCGGTCGGCGCGAAGCTAATTTTAATTGTATTCTCCCATATGATAATCAAATTCTCATTGGTACGGTAGGTCTGGGAATTGTGTCCTTTAATCCGCAAACAAAAACGTATCGTGTTCCTTTTCCGATTTTAGGGGTAAAGACTTTTCAAAATCGATCTATATCAGATTTGAAGGTGATGGCTGATGGCCAATTGTGGATTTCGACGATTGGTTCAGGTCTCTATATATATGACTTTAAAAGTCAAAAATTGAATCACTTGGTCAAGTCGGCAGACCCACAAAGTCTAAGTTATAATCACGTAACGCAGGTATACCAAGATAAAAAGCAGCGTATTTGGGCACTGACTAATGGGGGTGGGGTCAATTTGTATCAAAAAGAAAAGCAAGAGTTTCGTGTCTTTACTGTCAAAGAAGGCTTAGCAAGTAATACGGTGCGTGCGGTTGTAGAAGATAGACAAGGAGATTTGTGGTTTACAACGACCAATGGTATTTCAAAAATGGATGGGAAGACCCTACGATTCATCAATTTTGAGGAAGCGGATGGCTTACAAGGAAAGGAATTTATGGCTAAAGCTATTGTTGCCAATCAACAAAACTGGTTGTTTTTTGGTGGTGTCAATGGCTTAAATTATCTAAAATCGGATAGTTTACGTATGCGTTTAGATGTGCCTGATGTGTACGTGACCAGTTTTAAATTATTCAACCAGGTCGTGGAGCCGGGCCTAGAGGATAGTCCGCTCAAATTTGATATTAGTCGGACTACCAGCATTACACTCCAGCCTGGGCAGTCGGTTTTTAGTCTCGATTTCGTTGCCTTGGAATATCAGCGCCCGAAAAATAATCGGTATGCGTATTATTTAGAAGGCTTTGAAAAGGACTGGAACTATGTGGGGACTTCACGGTCGGCGACATATACCAACTTATCTCCGGGTGATTACATATTTAAAGTGAAGGCTTCGAATTCAGATGGGGTCTGGTCTGAAAAACCCACTGAATTGTTTATTACGGTGTTGCCGCCATGGTATCGAACGTGGTGGGCCTATGCGGGATATGTGCTCATGTTAATTGCGGCCGTTTATTTATTTATTCGAGAGGTGAAAATTCGTGAAGCTTTCAAAACCGACATTCGAATGAAGGAAATCGAAAAAGAGCGGATACGGGAGTTGGAGCAAGTAAAAACCCATTTCTTTACGAATATCTCACATGAATTGCGGACGCCATTGACGCTTATCATTAGTCCAATTGAGAAGTATTTCTTGCAAAATTCCGCCCTATCTGGAACGCAGGAAAAACGAATTTCATCAATCTATCAAAATGCACAGAAATTGTTGCGTTTGATTAATCAATTACTGGATTTGTCTAAAATTGAGGCAGGAAAACAACATCCCATTATTGCGAAGCATGATGTGGTTCTGCAAATGAATGGCATTATTCAAAGTTTTGAAAATTATGCGCAGCAGAAACAAATCAAGTTATCCTGGAAAGCCCCAGTTGATTCGCTATATGTCTATTATGATGCGGATATCTTAGAAAAATGTGTTAGCAATTTGTTGTCCAATGCCTTTAAACATACCCCGGAAGATGGTAAAATCGGCGTTTCCTTAGATTTAGATACTCTATTTGTAGATGGCAGCGAGGAAGTTAGATACGTGAATATTCGTGTGCTAGATACCGGAAAGGGTATTTCTGCTGAACATTTACCACATATTTTTGATCGTTTTTATCAAATCCCTGAGTCTATGTCGGTGGTCGGTACTGGCGTTGGATTATCACTCTGCAAGGAATTAGTTACACTTCATCTGGGTGAAATAGATGTAAAAAGTACCTTGGGTGTAGGAAGTGAATTTGGTTTCAGCATTCCGGTGCGTAAGTCAGATTTTGATCCGTCGTGGGTTCAAGAAAAATTGATGACAATTAAGTCGCAAGAGCCATTGATTGCACCTACTAATTCGATTGAAAAAGAAAAACAGATCTTATTAATTGTAGATGATCATACGGAACTGCGGAAATTTGTGGCCGAAATTTTTGAATCTAAATTTCAGGTCATGGAAGCTTCGAAAGGAGAGGATGCGCTTGAAATGGCATTGACCTATTTGCCAGATGTGGTGATTACAGATTGGATGATGCCAGGCATGAGTGGCGTAAATTTATGTCGAGCACTGCGCCAAAACCCCAAAACAAATCATATTCCTTTAGTTTTATTGACTTCCAAAAGTTCGCAAGAAAGTCAGATTGAAGGCATGCAGTCCGGTGCTGATGACTTCGTGAGTAAGCCATTTAATGCAGATATTTTAGAGATCCGTGTGAATAAGTTGTTAGAGTCCAAAGAGCGAAATAGGAAGAATTGGCAAAAGCAGATGATCCAACAGGAATTGAGTGAAGGGAAATTGCCTACCTTTGAGGATGCTTTCTTGGTGAAGGCAACGCAGTTGATTATTGCGAATTTGAGTAATGCCGACTTTGATGTAGAGGACCTTGAAAAAGGCCTAGATATGAGTAAAATGCAGTTGTATAGGAAGTTGAAGATGTTGACATCCTTAGCGGCCAACGAATTTATTCGATCGATACGCTTGCAGCAGGCGAAAGTTTTATTAGAAAATTCAACCTTTAACATCTCTGAAATCGCGTATCAAGTGGGCTTTAATGACCCTGCATACTTCGCAAGAGCCTTTAAAAAACAATATGGCAAATCGCCAAAATCATTCATTAAACCAACTCATGAAGAAAATTAGTCTTTTCATTCTTGTGCTATGTTCCTCTTGGGGATTTTTGGCGCATAAAACATTGCAACAAGTGTCTATTTACCAGTTACCTGATGGGCTAGCTTCCTATTTTTATGCGAATCAGGAATACATTGTCCAACAATCCATTCGTCCGGATGTGCGCCGGAAAGATGACAAATTGGAAGATGCAAAACATTATCTAGACATGGATGCTGAGTTGTTTGGGGCTAATTACAAAACCGATATTCCCCATGATTTTAATGCAGCGGTAAAAAAGTATACGCTGGATAGTTTGCGCAAAGAAGGCTTAGTGCCTTGGGAAGTTACCCGTGTTTATGGACGTTTGGTCCATGCATTCAAGCATGAAATGCGTGATTCAGTCTTGTTTTATTCGGCTGATTTAGGTCATTATGTGGCGGACGCACACGTTCCTTTACATACCACAAAAAATCACGATGGCCAGTTGACGGGTCAAAAAGGCATGCACGTTTTATGGGAAAGTTTAGTTCCAGAAGATCAATTGCAGACGTATAATTTAAGTCAAGTTGAGGGTGTACAATACATTGCCAAACCACAGGATTTTATTTTCCAGATTTTATTGGAGTCTCATGCGATGCTTCCAGCTATGTTTACAGCCGAAAAAGAAGTACGCGCGGCATTAGGGGAGGATGGATCTTTTGAAATGGTAGAAAAATATGGTCGGAAGCAACGCTATTATACCAAAGCCTTTATTCAAGCTTATGGGGCTAAGTTAGGGGTGTCGGTTGAAAAACGCATGTTATTGGCATCTTCACGCGTTGCATCTTTTTGGTTTTCGGCTTGGAAAGATGCGGGTTCTCCTGCCTGGGTAAATCAAGATGCGGCTGTCATGACTCGCTTAGCTGAG
>JAIXRT010000268.1 GCA_027485075.1 Cytophagaceae bacterium | reverse complement strand
TATTGTCAATTCCATTACAATGAACTTGTGCGGTAAAGTATCATTTCGGCTGATTATCTGCCGATTTAAATCAATTAAGCCTGATTTATGACAATTTGGCATAAAGTGACACGAAAGAGTAGGATGGCATTATCCTTGTATTAAAGGGATGAAAATTAAAAAAAATAATCATGGGAAAAATTATTGGAATTGACTTAGGTACCACCAACTCATGTGTGGCGGTTATGGAAGGGAATGAGGCTGTTGTTATCGCTAATTCAGAAGGTAGAAGAACGACACCCTCCATTGTAGCATTTTTAGAAAATGGAGAACGTAAAGTGGGTGATCCTGCCAAAAGACAAGCCATTACGAATCCTCAGAATACAATTTCATCTGTGAAGCGTTTCATGGGTAAAAAGTATTCAGAAGTAAGTTCAGAGTTAAAAACAATCTCATATCAAGTTGAGCAAGGAAATAACGACACGCCTCGCGTGCGTATCGGTGATCGTTTGTATACACCACAAGAAATTTCAGCTCAAATTTTGACTAAAATGAAGCAAACCGCAGAAGACTATTTAGGTCAAACTGTTTCGGAGGCTGTCATTACAGTTCCTGCCTATTTTAATGATGCAGAGCGTCAGGCAACAAAAGAAGCTGGTCAAATCGCTGGTTTAGAAGTAAAACGTATCATTAATGAGCCTACAGCTGCTGCATTAGCTTACGGAGTAGACAAAGGTGGTAAGGATATGAAAATTGCCGTATTTGACTTAGGTGGCGGTACTTTTGACGTGTCTGTTCTTGAATTAGGTGATGGCGTATTTGAAGTTAAATCAACCGATGGAGATACGCACTTGGGTGGTGATGACTTTGATCAGGTAATCATTAACTGGTTAGCAGAAGAATTCATTTCGGATGAAAAAATCGATTTGCGTAAAGATCCAATGGCTTTACAGCGTTTGAAAGAAGCTGCAGAAAAAGCTAAAATCGAATTAAGCTCAAGTGCTTCTACGGAAATCAACTTGCCATACATCATGCCAGTAGATGGTATTCCAAAACACTTAGTTCGTTCATTGTCCAAAGCAAAATTTGAGCAATTAGCAGATAGCCTAATTCAGCGTACTTTAGAGCCTTGTAAGCGTGCCATGAAAAATGCTGGTTATACCAATGCTGATATTGATGAAGTAATCTTGGTGGGTGGATCGACACGTATTCCGCGTATTCAAGAAGAAGTTGAGAAATTCTTTGGTAAGAAACCTTCTAAAGGAGTTAATCCAGATGAAGTTGTGGCGATCGGTGCTGCGATTCAAGGAGGTGTATTAACAGGAGAGGTGAAGGACGTTTTATTACTTGACGTTACACCACTTTCTTTAGGTATTGAGACCATGGGTGGCGTATTTACCAAATTGATTGAATCGAATACGACAATTCCAACGAAGAAATCTGAGACATTCTCGACGGCAGCGGATAACCAACCATCAGTAGAACTTAACGTTTTACAAGGTGAGCGTCCAATGGCGAAAGATAACCGTTCATTAGGCCGTTTCCACTTAGATGGTTTGCCACCAGCACAACGCGGAGTACCTCAAATCGAAGTTACATTTGACATCGATGCGAATGGTATCCTTAACGTATCTGCCAAAGATAAAGGAACTGGTAAAGAGCAAAAGATCCGTATCGAAGCATCTAGCGGTTTGACAGATGAGGATATCGAGAAAATGCGTAACGAAGCGAAAGCGAACGAAGCATCGGATAAACTAGAAAAAGAAAAAGTTGAAAAAATCAATCAAGCAGATGCGTTGATTTTCCAATCTGACAAGCAATTGAAAGAATATGGTGAGAAATTATCAGAAGGAAATAAAACAGCAATTGAAGGTGCTTTAGCAGAATTAAGAGTGGCACATGCTTCTCAAGATTTGGCGGGTATCGATGCTGGATTAGAGAAATTAAATACAGCTTGGACCGCAGCTTCACAAGAAATGTATGCTGCAGGTGCAACAGAAGGAGGAGAAGGTGCACAACCTACAGATACTGCCACTGATGGTGGCGCTGAAGATGTTGCCTTCGAAGAGGTGAAATAATTTCTAGTAGAGAGTAGAGAGTAGTAAAGTGATAAAATAAATAAAGCCCGGTCTATTAATTGATCGGGCTTTTTTATACACTCTTACCTCTCACTTCTTACCTCTTACCTCTCTATTCTTACCTCTTACCTCCCACAATTCCATCCCACAACTGCTTACGCACTTGCAATGACTCAATCGCTGCCTGTGTAGCACGCGACCATTTATCGGTATCTTCTCCACATAATTCCTCCATCATTCGATAGGCTAATTGGCTATGATGATCTCCATCCACTTCGATATGACGTTCTAAATAATAAACCAAAGTTTCAATTTTAGCAGGAGAGTCCTGTTTTAATTGATCAACAATCAGCTGGAACATACCTGGAATCAAATCTTCTCGACCAAATGTAAAGATGGCTGCAACTTCCTCAATCGGTCTATTCTGTATCGATTCGAAGGTAAATGTAAGAAAGTCCCGTACTGATTTAGGAATCTTGAGAGAAGGAAATAGGTCTAGTACATCAGCGATAGATTGACAACTTGTCAATTCCTTTAAGGCTGGTAACACATCAATACCTAATTCACGCATCGCGCGAACATATAATTCAAAATGACTTGTGTATTGACCATGTTGGTCTACATCCGACTCTTCGCCTAAGACAATTTCATTAATTAAAAAACGAACTTCAGGAGAGCCCTTAGGTACCCAAGGCTGATCAACTGAGGTAAGTTCTTTTTGAAGTTTCTTAACCAAAGACATAAAGTCCCAAACCGCAAAAACATGATGCTGCATGAAATTGGCTAGCTCATTAGGAGACTGAATGTAACTATTAATTGAATGTGTTAATAAAGCTTGTTGGTGCGGCTCAATCGCCTTTTTAAGTGCTACTAAGGAATTCATAAATGTATACTACCTTTTTTATATTTTAATGGTTGGCCATTACGACCATTTTTAACTGCTAATATCTCAGATACAATTGAAATCGCAATTTCATCTGGACCTTCAGCGCCAATATCTAATCCAATTGGACTTGATAGTAAATTAACTTGAAGCATTGGAATTTGTTTTAATATTCGATCCATTCGTTTGTTCGGGCCTAAAATACCCACATATGACCACCGATTGACCGCATATTGATTGCTTAAAAATGCAACATCCCGATCAAAATCATGTGTCATCAGCACGAGACAGTCCGTATTTCGTACGGATAAATCATCATCCCAATCATAACAAGCTTGGACCGAATCACGAACGCTTGGATTCATCTTTAACTTATTTCCAACCCAGTGAATCTCCCAAGCCAATTGCTGACATAATTGGATTAAACTGATTGCGTCAAATTGATTGCCAACAATCCAAATACGCATTTTAGCAGGAATTTGTTCGACAAATACCTGTTTATTTCCTGACTGCGTAAATGATCCACTTGTATCTGACACTGCCTGAATGGAAAAGTCTGAACCTTCCCACGTACTCTGCAGCGTATATGCTAATCCTGAATCTATACAACTGTTTAATTGATCAGCAACTTGTTCTAGGTGTTCTCGTATAGGATCAATGATAATTTCGATTAATCCCTGACATCCCAGGCCGACACCCAACTGGAAGGGGTCATCTTCACGCGTATCATACGTAATATTCTTAATGGTTTGTTGGCGCATCGCCAATTGCGCTTTCTTCAACAAATCACCTTCTAAACACCCTCCACTAATTCCGCCCCACCAATTTCCATTTTCGTCAATTAACATCCGAGCCCCTGGTCGGCGATACGCTGAACCTTCCACAAAAACCACGGTAGCTAACGCGAATGATTCTCCTGAGTTTAACAAGCGCTTTAATTGGCCAAGAATTTGAATCAACTCTTTCATATTCAATTCAACTTTTCATGTAAATAGGAAATCAGAAAATCAACATCTTGTGCGGTAGTGCCTAATCCCATGGAGATACGTAAGGTTGCCAAAGCTTCCGCATCGGACAGTCCGATCGATTTTAACACATGTGAAGGTAAATGGGTTTTGGCATTACACGCTGAACCATTGGAGACAGCTACATTCGGAATCCGCTGAAATAAGGATTCCCAGTCGGTTTCTGGCAACGAAATACATAATATATGAGGAACAGTAGACGCACGTGACACATTCAATTTCCAATGCTTGGGAACAGCTTGCGCAATACGCGATTTATATTCAGCTAATGTTTGTGCATGCGTCAATAGTTCAGGAATTAATTGAAAGCATGCCGCTAAACCTACAATTTGTGGGACTGCCAACGTACCACTACGTATGCCCCGTTCTTGATCACCACCAAATACTAATGGTTGAATCTGTACTCCTGGTTGGACAATTAGCGCACCAATACCTTTGGGTCCATAAACTTTATGTCCTGAAATGCTCATCATATGAGGCAAAGCCTTGCCTTGTAGGTCTATTTTTCCAATAGCCTGCGTGGCATCTGCGTGAAAGATTACTTGATGTGTATCTGCTAATGCGCGTATGGCTTCATAATCTGTAATCGTACCCAGCTCATTATTCACGAGCATGAGCGTAATTAATACGGTATCAGATTGTATCGCGGCCTTGACATCTTCCACATCAATCATACCAGCATCATTGGGAGTTACATAGGTAACTGACCAACCGAGCGACTCCATGTGTTGGCATACCGCCAAAACCGCCTTATGTTCCAACGTAGATGTAATGATATGACCTGGCTTTCTACCAGACAAAAATCCTTGAATACCTAGATTATTTGACTCAGTCGCACCGGAAGTAAATAGGATGCTAGATGCAGGTAAGTTGAAATAATTGGCAATGGAAGCGCGTGACTTTTGAATTGCTTCATCTGCAACCCACCCATAATAATGCTGATTAGAGCCTGCGTTTCCGAAATCCTCGGTAAAATAGGGGAGCATATCGGTAAGCACCACTGAATGAACAGGGGTGGTCGCGGCATAATCGAAATAGATGGGCTTTTGCAAGGTTACCAGATTAGGCAACAAAGATAAGGGATAAAAAAAAAGTCCCGACTAAATCGGGACTTTTCATTTGGCTTACGCTAATTTCTTAACGACAGCTTTAAAGGCTTCTGGGTGATTCATCGCTAAGTCAGCTAAAACTTTACGATTTAAAGTCATTCCAGATTTATTGTATTTGCCCATGAACGCAGAATAAGACATTCCTTCCGTACGAACAGCTGCATTGATACGTTGGATCCAAAGTCCGCGAAAATCTCTTTTCTTAACTTTACGATCACGATAAGCATATTGCAAACCTTTCTCTACTTTGTTTTTGGCTACAGTCCAAACGTTTTTACCGCGACCATAAAATCCTTTCGCTAACTTAAGGATTTTCTTTCTTCTAGCTCTTGAGGCTACGTGAT
>JAIXRT010000094.1 GCA_027485075.1 Cytophagaceae bacterium | reverse complement strand
GTCAAAGCTTTCTTGCAATCCATCATACCGGCGCCAGTCATTTGGCGTAATTTATTAACGTCTGCGGCTGTAATTGACATAATTGGAATATTAGTTATTCTTGTTCTGCTTCTTTTTCATATTTAGCAGCTACCTTAGCTGCTTCTTGTGCATCAGCGTCTACTGCGCGTTTTGCTTCTTCCTCTTCAGCGATGCGTGCGTCGTCTTTATCTTGCTTGCGCTCAGATAAACCTTCTTCGATTGCTTGGCTGATTGCTTTTACAATGATGGAGATTGATTTGTACGCATCATCATTTGCTGGAATTGGGTAGTCTACTAATTCAGGATTTGAGTTTGTATCACACATAGCGAAAACTGGGATACCCAATTTCTTAGCTTCAGATACAGCGATGTGCTCACGCTTCACGTCAATCACGAACAATGCCGCTGGTAGACGTGTCAAGTCGGTGATACCACCTAACACACGCTTTAATTTCTCCTCCTCACGAGTCATCATTAAACGCTCACGCTTAGCAAGAGTTTTAACAATTACTTCGTCTTTTAACATCTTGTCGATGCTAGACATTTTCTTGATCGACTTACGTACGGTCGCGAAGTTTGTCAACATACCACCTAACCAACGGTCAGTTACGTATGGCATCTTTAATTTATCTGCCTCTGTTGTTACGATTTCTTGCGCTTGCTTCTTAGTCGCAACGAACATGATCTTGCGACCAGAACGTACGATAGCGCGCATTGCTGCAGCAGCTTCATCTAGGCTAGAAATAGTTTTGTTTAGATCAATGATGTGGATACCATTTTTCTCCATAAAGATGTATGGAGCCATTTTTGGATCCCACTTACGTGTCAAGTGACCGAAGTGAACGCCTGCGTCAAGCAAGTCGTTGTAGCTTAATTGTGCCATTTTGGTTGTTTAAGAATGTGAAAAATAAAAATGTGGAAAAGGCATCGGCAACAGACAAGCCTTTCCCACGAACCCTTTTTAACGCTTAGAGAACTGGAATCTCTTACGAGCTTTCGCACGTCCTGGTTTCTTACGCTCAACCATACGAGGGTCACGCGTTAAGAATCCTTCTTTTTTCAAAGGAGAACGTAATTCAGCATCTTGCGTTTGAAGTGCACGTGAAATCGCCATACGAAGCGCTTCAGCTTGTCCTTTGATACCACCGCCATCAATGTTAGCAGTTACGTCAAATGAACCTACTGTGTTCGTTAAAGCGAACGGTTGGTTTACCACAATCTGAAGAATCTCAGATGGGAAGTAATCCGTTAATGTACGGCCATTAATTTTGATTTGGCCTTTACCTGGTGTCATCGAAATACGCGCTACTGCCGTCTTTCTTCTACCGATTTTACTTGTTATTTCTGCCATTTTAAATGTCCGTTAAAACTTGATTTCTTTAGGTTGCTGTGCTGCATGTGGATGCTCTGATCCTGCGTACACAAATAAGTTGTTGAACAAAGAACGTCCTAAACGATTCTTAGGCAACATACCTTTTACGGCTGCTTCGACAACACCTCTTGGGTTTTTAACTAAAACCTCACGTGGTGTAGCAAAACGCTGACCACCTGGATACCCCGTGTGACGGATGTAAACCTTGTCAGTCATTTTTTTACCTGTCAAACGAATCTTCTCCGCATTGATGACGATCACTTGATCACCACAATCAACGTGAGGAGTGTACGAAGCCTTGTGCTTACCACGAATGATTTTCGCAATTTCAGAGCAAAGACGACCTAAAATTTGGTTTTCTGCGTCTACTACCACCCAGTCCTTTTGAACCGTAGCTTTGTTGGCAGAGATCGTTTTGTAACTTAAAGTATCCACTATTAATAATGTTTAACTGTTGAATCATTTCCACCAAGACCACGGAATTTGCCTTAAGGATTTGATTATGACCTATTTTATCTTTCAAACGGGCATTCAATCGAAAAATGGGAGTGCAAATTTAGAAATTCAAGAACTAATATCCAAACCTGATTCTAAATTATTTGAGAATAAAAAAAGGAGGCCGAGGCCTCCTTCCTTAAAAGTGCATTTAAACACTAGATACCGCTCATATCGAAGGTATCCATGAACGCTGTCGTGAACTTACCTGATTGAAAACCAGGGTCATCCATCAATTTAATGTGGAATGGAATCGTTGTTTTGATGCCTTCGATCACAAATTCTTGTAAGGCACGCTTCATACGACGCAATACTTCTTCCCGACTTTGACCACTCACGATTACTTTCGCAATCATGGAGTCATAGTTAGGTGGGATCGTGTAGCCTGAATAGACGTGTGAGTCAATCCGAACACCATGGCCACCTGGCAAGTGTAAATTCGTGATTTTACCTGGAGAAGGACGGAATCCGTTCGCTGGATCTTCCGCATTAATACGGCATTCCAATGCATATAATTTAGGGAAGTAATTTTGGCCCGAAATCGGGATGCCAGCGGCTACCTTAATTTGTTCCTTAATTAAATCGAAATCAGTTACTTCTTCCGTAATCGGGTGTTCCACCTGAATACGGGTATTCATTTCCATGAAATAGAAATCGCCATTTTTGTCGACCAAAAATTCAATCGTTCCTGCCCCTTCATAGCCGATAGCGCTTGCTCCGGCAATGGCTGCATTTCCCATTTTGGTACGTAATTCATCCGTTAGGGCAGGGGATGGCGTCTCTTCACAAAGCTTTTGGTGACGTCGTTGGATCGAACAATCACGCTCAGAAAGGTGACATACTTTCCCGAATTTATCTCCTACTACCTGAATCTCAATGTGGCGTGGCTCTTCCACGAATTTCTCCATGTACATGCCATCATTGCCAAATGCTGCAGCAGCTTCCATTTTGGCATCATCCCATAATTTGCGGAACTCTGATTCTTCACGTATGATGCGCATACCACGTCCTCCACCTCCGGCAGTTGCCTTGATGATCACAGGGTATACGATTGTTTTAGCTAATTCAATGGCTTCTTCGACGGTGTCCAACAGTCCATCTGAACCAGGAATTACGGGAACACCCGCTTTCTTCATGGTATCTTTGGCCGTCGCTTTGTCGCCCATTTGATTAATCATTTCCGCGGATGCACCGATAAACTTGATGCTATGCTCGGAACAAATGCGGGAAAATTCCGCATTTTCAGATAAGAAACCATACCCTGGGTGAATCGCATCTGCGCCGGTTACTTCAGCGGCAGAAATTAATGCCGGAATACTTAAATAGGAATCCCGACTTGGAGGAGGTCCGATACAAACGGCTTCATCCGCAAAGCGAACGTGTAAACTTTCTCGGTCAGCTGTCGAATAAACGGCAACTGTTTTTATTCCCATTTCCTTGCACGTACGAATGATGCGTAACGCAATCTCTCCTCGGTTTGCAATGAGTATTTTTTTAAACATATAATTTGATTTGTCTGTGCGCACACTCAGTCCATGCGAAGTATGCGTCAGGCTCATAATTAAGCTTTTTCTACTACGAATAAAGGTTGGTCAAACTCCACTGGGCTTGCATTGTCCACTAAAATTTGAACGATTTTTCCAGAAACTTCGGAATCGATCTCGTTGAACAACTTCATCGCCTCAATCATACACAAGGTTTTACCTGGTGCGATTTCTGAGCCAACTTCCACAAAATTGTCTTTATCTGGACCCGCAGCACGGTAGAAGGTACCGATCATCGGAGATTTTACCGTATATAGGTTGTCCGAAACAGGTGCCGCCACTGGGGCTGCTGCCGCTGCCGCTGGTGCCGCTGCTGGAGCTGCCGTAACAGGCGCTGGTGCTGCTGCTGCAACTGTGACAACCGGTGCCACAGCACTATTTTTTTTCACTGATACTTTTAAACCTTCAGTTTCAATGCTCACTTCCGCTAGGGGAGATTTTGCGATGTAATCTAATAATCGCTGTATTTCTTTCGTATCCATTTCGGTTTGTTAATAGGTGACCGTTTTTACTTTGACAAATGTAGATAAAATTATTTGACGCGCTCTGCGTATGAATAAGTTCTTGTATCTACTTTAATTAATTCATCTTGCTCAATGAAGATAGGCACAGTAATCGTTGCTCCCGTCTCTACTGTCGCTGGTTTTTTCGGCGAGTTAGCCGTATCTCCACGAACACCTGGTTCTGTGTATGTAACTTTCAATTCAACAAACGGAGGCAATTCGCATGAAAGTGCTGAATCATTTTCCGTATTAATTAAGATTTCTACTTCTTGGCCTTCTTTCATCAAATCCGCCATCACGCATAGATTTTCGCCTAATAAGATTTGTTCAAATGTCTCATTATCCATGAAGTTAAAGCCGAACTCATCTTTATAGATAAATTGATATTTTCTACGCTCCACACGCACAGGGTAAATGGATACACCTGAGTTAAAGGTGTTGTCAATTACTTTACCTGAGGTTAATGAACGTAATTTTGTCCGTACGAACGCCGGACCTTTACCTGGTTTTACGTGAAGAAATTCAATGATCGAATATAAATCGTCATTATACTTAATCACCATACCATTTTTAATATCTGCTGTAGTTGCCATTGTGTTTTGTTAATTATTTTGGATCGTATGCCCATGTTAAGTAAGCAGACCCCCACGTAAAGCCACCACCAAAGGCAGCCAAAATTAATTTATCTCCTTTTTTTAATTGATTCTCATAATCCCATAAACATAAGGGAATCGTCGCCGCGGTCGTGTTGCCATATTTTTGAATATTCAACATCACCTTGTCTTCGCTAACACCCATCCGACTAGCCGTCGCATCAATGATTCGCTTGTTTGCTTGGTGCGGCACTAAGAAACGGATGTCATCTCCCACTAAGTGATTGCGCTCCATGATCTCCGCCGAAACATTTGCCATACGCGTTACCGCAAATTTATAGACGGCTTGGCCTTCTTGGCGAATGTAATGTAATTTTTGTTCTACCGTTTCCTGCGTAGGAGGATACGCGCTACCGCCCCCTTTTTGCATTAAACTTTCGCATCCTTCACCATCAGATTTCAAGATGAAGTCTTGCACGCCTAATCCTTCAGTATTGGGCTCCAGCATGACCGCTGCAGCACCATCCCCAAAAAGAATACATGTTGTCCGATCTGTGTAGTCGACGATGGCCGACATTTTATCTGCGCCCACGACAATAACCTTTTTGTAACGGCCTGCTTCAATGAATGCAGATCCTACCGCTAAGGCATTTAAAAAACCTGAGCAAGCAGCTGCCAAATCAAATGACGCGGTTTCGTGAATACCCACTGCCTTACATATCATGTTGGATGCAGAAGGGAATAAGTAATCAGGCGTTACTGTGGCACAAATTAATAGGTCAACTTGTTCCGGAGTTGTATTTGTTTTACGCAGTAAATCCTCTACTGCTTTCGCTCCCATGACAGAAGTCCCTTGTCCTTCGCCTTTCAGGATGCGACGTTCTTTGATTCCCGTGCGCGAGGTAATCCACTCGTCGTTTGTATCTACTAATTTCTCTAACTCTTCATTCGTGAGCACATAATCCGGAACGTATCCTGCTACTCCCGTTATGGCTGCGCTTATTTTATTTGACATCTTATATTAGTTGTTTTCGAAAGCTGCCTTAATTTTTTGGCAAACATTCGATTTGACTATGTTTTGGCATAATTTAATCATGTTCATAATGGCCGTTGGGCTAGATGCTCCATGGGCAATGATGACATTTCCATTGATACCAATGATAGGGCTTCCTCCGTAATTTTCATAATTGGTCCGGTCTACAAATTCATTGACCATACCTTGTTCCTTCATAATGTTGTAAATGGATTCACCCATTTTTAGGACAATATTTCCTGTAAAACCATCCGTGACAATCACGTCTGCCTTTCCGCGGAAAACATCTTTCCCTTCTAGATTGCCAACAAAATTTAGTTTATCGTTTGCTTTCAACAACGCATGCGTTGCTTGCGTTAAGATGGATCCTTTTTGCTCTTCTTCGCCAATGTTCAACAATCCAACTCGAGGACGATCGATTCCACGTGTCGCCGAAGCATACACGGAACCTAACACCGCCCATTGATCAAGCATCTCCGGTTTGCAGTCGGCATTAGCACCAATATCCAACATGACCGCATGAGATCCATCCGTCTGTGGAATAAATCCTGCAATGGCAGGACGCTGAATACCTTCGATTGTTTTGACTGAGAATAGTGAGCCTACCATCATGGCGCCTGTATTTCCGGCTGATGCGAAAATGTCGGCTTTGCCCTCCTTTAAAAGCGCAAACCCAATTCCGATGCTGGAATTGGGTTTTTGCGATAATGCTCGGGTGGGATGTTCTCCCATTTCAATTACTTCTTCCGCATGAATCACGCGAATTTGACTACCCGTATATCCTCGTTCAGTCAGTAATGTATTAATTGTATCGGCTGGTCCTACCGCCAGAATAGTTTCTTGCGGGGCTAAATTTGAAATCGCTAAAAGAATCCCATCAACTACTGCTTCTGGGGCATAATCCCCGCCCATCACGTCGATTGCTATGTTCATTCACTAGGTGTTTAAATACTAAATCTAAGGACAAAAATAGTATTAATTTTAGTCAAAAAATAGTATTTTAACGGGATTTTTTCGGCAATATTCAAAAAAAACTGATTTTTTTGGCTAGCCTGGTAAAATTAACGTGCAGAATATCCTTCTACAATCATTTTACCTTTGTAATATAAATTCCCCTCATGCACGTGTGCACGGTGAAATAAATGTGTCTCGCCAGTTTGGCTATCTACTGCCAATTGCTTTGGTGTTCCGAAATCATGTGCTCTACGTGTATCACGTCGTGTAGTAGAATGTCTTCGTTTAGGATGTGCCATGGTATTTGTTAATTAATTTTATTTTAAATCTTTTAGTTTTTGAAGTGCTGCCCACCGAGGATCTATCACTTCGTCTGTTGACTTCGTCGGATTTTCATCCCCACGATCGGTCGTGTAAATAAACTCATCTTGCTCCGTATCCTCACCATCTGCCAAAAACCTAGGATGCAATTTTTTCATCGGGACCTCCAAAGCGATGAAATCAAATATATCTTGAGATAAATCTAATTTTGGCTCCTTACGATCCAATAAAAATAAATTGTCTCCCATATCTTCATTGTGGTCTGAATACTTATAAATAAGTTTTTCATTTACCGCAATGGGAGAATTGAAACGCTCCAGTGATCGATCACAAGTTAACTCAAGTGAACCCGTAATCTGCAACTGAACCTGAATCATTAAGGCCGACTTCGTTAAGTCAACCGTCACATTAAATGT
>JAIXRT010000013.1 GCA_027485075.1 Cytophagaceae bacterium | reverse complement strand
TAGACGATGAGACATATTTGTCGGCAACGGAATTTAACCTAAGCCCTTTGACAGCGGCATTGAATGGGGGCGAAGATTATGAATTAGTGTTTACGGTTTCGCAGGCCGACTATGAGAAAATTGAAAAAATTTCGGATGTGACGGCGATTGGATATATGACGGATAAGCAGGATGAGCGTGTCATTGTCATGAAATCAGATCAGTTGGTTAACCTAACAGCTCCCGGATTCGGCGCTTAAAGCTATGGCAGTAGCAATCATGCAACCTTATTTTTTCCCTTACTTGGGCTATTTTCAATTAGTTCAGGCAGTAGATCATTTTGTTTTATATGATGATGTCATGTTCATTAAAAAGGGTTGGATTAATCGTAACCGTATTTTGATGCAAGGGCAGGAGTTTATGTTTACGATCCCGCTTGAAAAACAAAGTCAGAATAAAACAATTCGGGAATCAAACGTCGCGTGGAATACGGAATTCCCTTCAAAATTTTTAGTTCAACTGCGTTCTGCTTATAAAAAAGCACCGCATGTGGATGCAGTTATGTCTCTGATAGAGGGGGTATTGGCTCAAAAACCTATTAGTTTGGCTGATTTGGCAGGTAATAGTATTCAGGCTACTTGGAATTACTTAGGATTAACTAAGAAGTTTTATTTTAGTTCAGAGCTTTCAGTCCCCTCAGAACTTGGCAGGGCAGAGCGATTAATGGCAATCACGAAGTCATTCGGAGAATCCGTTTATATCAACGCCGCTAATGGTCAAGCGCTGTACGATAAGTCTACCTTTGCACATCAAGGTGTAGACTTGCAATTTATTCAGGGAGACTTGCCAGCATACCCGCAAGGAAATAGTACTAATTTTTTAGCGGGGCTTTCGATTATAGATGTATTAATGTGGACTGATATCCCTCGAATACGTGAAATGTTAACGTGCTATACATTAGATTAAGCCATCCTTTCTCCGTAAAATAAATTTCATATCGATTTTATCAAGTTATTGGTAACTTTGTTCTCATGACTCAATCTATATTCATTCGAAAATACTCAAATCGCTTCCTCTCTAGGTGGTTGGTATTGGTTATTGACTTGGGGATTGTCATGTTCTCTTTTACGTTGGCAACCTTATTGCGAACGAACTTTAGGTACCAAGAAATTGATTTGTACAATTTTCAGTTTCACTTTTTATTTCTTTTCCTCATTCGAATCGGAGCTTTTCTTTATTTTCAATCCTTTACTGGGATTATTCGGCACACCAGTATTGAGGATGCTGTATTAATTTTAAAAGCTGTTTTCACCGGTACGTTTATTGCCGCATTATTTTCGATCGCTCTGCGATATTATAGTGGATTGGATATGTTATTATATGTCCCTTTATCCATTTTAGCTATCGATTTTTTCATCTGTTTGTTTTTGATGGTGACACTTCGATTTCTCGTTAAATCGTTCTATGAGTCTTTCATTAATGAATTTAAGCCTGCCGTTGGGGTACTTATTTACGGTGCGGGTTATTCCGGTTTGTTAACTAAAAATGTAATCCAGAATGACCGTGGAATCAATTACCAAGTTCTTGGTTTTATTGATGATAATGAATCCAAAATAAATAAGACAATTGAAGGTATTCGCGTGTACAGTTTGGTGGAGGCGCTTGATAAATTTGTGGATAATTATGAGGGACTTCAAGTCATCATGGCCATAAATAACATTGGACTGCAAGCAAAACGTAAGATTTCAGATGTCTTTCTTGACCGAGGAGTTATCGTAAAAACATTGCCACCAGTAGATAAATGGGTCGGTGGGGAATTTGCTATTAATCAAATTCACAACGTTAAGATTGAGGATTTGCTTGGCCGCGAGGAGATCCAAATGAACAATAAGCGGATTAGTGAAGAAATGAATTCACAAGCTATCTTGGTAACCGGAGCGGCTGGTTCCATTGGTAGTGAAATTGTACGCCAACTAATTGCCTATTTCCCCGCTAAAATTATTTTAGTTGATCAAGCAGAATCCGGGTTATTCGATTTGGAATATGAACTTTCCGGTTTAATTCCATCCAATACAGAACTAGTTGTTAAGGTGGCTGACGTATCAGATTACCAGCGTATGGCCTATATTTTTAAAACCCATAAGCCTGGAATCGTGTTTCACGCGGCAGCATACAAGCACGTGCCTTTGATGGAGAAAAATCCGTATGAGGCGGTGAAAATAAACATCATAGGCACACAAGTATTAGCTGAATTAGCGGCTGAAAATGGAGTAGATAAATTTGTGATGGTGTCCACGGATAAGGCGGTAAATCCGACCAACGTAATGGGTGCCACCAAGCGTTTTGCCGAAATGTATACGCAGTCAATGAATCAATTGGAAGGTATGCGCACTAAGTTTATTGCGACACGTTTTGGTAACGTTTTGGGATCCAACGGATCCGTTATTCCATTGTTTAAGAAGCAGATTGAACGCGGAGGCCCTGTCACAGTCACTCACCCTGAAATTACGCGTTATTTCATGACAATTCCAGAAGCATGCGAGCTCGTGCTTGAAGCAGCTACCATGGGAGAAGGTGGTGAGGTTTTCGTCTTTGATATGGGCGAATCTGTGAAGATTGTTAACCTAGCAAAGAAGATGATTACCCTAAGTGGTTTGCGCGTAGATCGGGACATTGAAATCAAATATACCGGCCTGCGTCCAGGTGAAAAATTATATGAGGAGTTGTTGAATAATGATGAGAATTCTTTGCCAACGCACCACCCTAAAATATTGATTGCCAAAGTAAATACGCCTACCTACGCTTATATGGAAATTCAAGTAGCCGAAATGCTACAATTGCTCGCTGATGGAGGGAATAATGAATTAGTGGCTAAAATAAAGCAGGTTATTCCAGAATATAAATCAAATAATTCTGTCTTCGAAAAACTAGACCGAAAGTCGGTGAGTATCAAACGCTAATTAACCGCTTCGCAATCCAGATAGAAGCAAGCGTGGCCACAGGTGCTGCCAATATATCCCACGTATAGTGCACATGCTGAATTAATAATAGGGCTACTAAAACCCCAGTTAGCAACAAACTTATTTTCCGCTCATTCCCAGTTAAAAAATAGCAGACGAATACCATCGTTGCGGTATGCCCAGAGAAAAAAAGATCCTTGGTTATCGGAAGACTATCTCCGTAAATAAATAGTTCAGCGATTGGGTCATGTAGGTCAACTAACCCTTTGGGAGGGTTTAATGCAATTAAATAGAGGCTGGCAAATCGCATGAGTGTTTCAATATTAAATGCCCAAGTAAACCACAAAAAGCGTTTAGGAGCTTTTAATAAACGTATAATCAAGTAAAAAACACTGCTGTAAATGATTCCGAAGATAAGGTAGGAAACATTAGCTGAAGGGATTTGTGCTAAAATCCAATCTGGCCAAACTTCTCCTTCACGAAGCTGAATCCACTGAAAAAAATCAGCAGCTTTCCATGGAAAAATAGCGAACACCCCGAATGCTAAAATCAAACGCCACTGAAATTGTTTATCTTGCCAAGCAGTAGCCCAAGTAGCAGAAATTGATTTTTTAAAACTATTCATCCACTTTATTCGTTATGCTTCTTAGGTTTTCAGTTCGCAAAACTACGTTAAAATAAAAAAGGATATGAGCTTCTATTTGAAAAAAGTCGGATTAATACTGAGCATTGCTGGGGCATTTCTTCATTTTTCTTGTGGAGGAACATCGATTAAAAAGCCAACTATGCAAGATAATTCAGTCGTAAAATTAGATACAATTACATTCGGAGCGGGATGTTTTTGGTGTGTAGAAGCCGTATACCAGCGGGTCAAAGGTGTTAAATCGGTGACTTCTGGATATATGGGAGGTAAAATTAAGGACCCAACTTACCGAGAAGTGTGCTCTGGGCTTACAGGCCATGCGGAAGTATGTCAAATCACCTACGATCCGAATGTTGTTACGTTTGAGACTTTATTGGAAGTATTTTGGCAAACGCATGACCCAACAACCTTGAATCGTCAAGGAGCTGATGTAGGTACGCAATACCGGTCGGCTATATTTTTTAGTAGCGAATCTCAAAAGCAGGCAGCTGAAAATTGGAAACGTAATCTGAATGAAAAACACGTATTCCCCAATCCAATTGTAACAGAAATTTCAGCAGCATCAGTTTTCTATCCGGCGGAAGATTACCACCAAGATTATTTCAATCAAAATGGCACGGAACCTTATTGCCAAATTGTGATTAAGCCTAAAATGGACAAATTTCTAAAGGCGTTTAAAGATAAGCTGAATTAGAATCCACCTTTATCGTAGAAGCTTCTTCTTCGCGATAATTTTAGGTCTTGGAGTAATGTGGATTTTACGCGTAGGTCGAACGAGTAATTACTCGCGCGGCCATAAAAGGGACTCGCAATAGGAGTCCAGTTGAAATTCATTTCCCAGCAATGTAAATCGCGATGTACTGACATGTTTGTATATGTCAAGCCATTAAATTTGAAATCATAACCTGAAGACACAGAGAATTTCCATTTTTCGGAAAGACTTACATCTCCCTGAAATGTTAAACCAGCAATTTTTTGGGCAGCAGCTAACCCCATACGGTTATAACTGAATTGATAACTAAATGAAAATGTCCATGGTAAATTCCAGTCCACATAATCATCCAAATTTCGATTAATCTGCCGCAATTGCGCTTCGCTTCCTTCCTTACTTGTTTTATCTTTTGTTTTTGATGGGGCAAACCGACGGCCTATGGATAAATTAAGTCCTTGTAATCGGCCCAATCCCTCGCCCTTGCTAAACATCAGGTCGTTAGTCCGTCTGCCCATATCAAAAAATGCCTTATCTTGAACGTATAGATATGGGTCAATACTACCTCCGATGTTGATATCAAATTCCCTAACACGCGAATTAGCCGTGAAGCTCAGATTGGACAGTGGAAATTCTTTTGCTAAAAAATTATAGCTTCCATTAATCCCAAAGTTATCGATTAGGTTAATTTTTTCACTTTGTTTGGTAGCGGTATCAGATTTGGTTTTCAGCTTTGCTTCCAACGTATTTTGAATACCAAAACTAATTGCGCCCGTAGCTCCTCCATAACTTAACGTACGTGGATCAAAGCTCGAAATCCGTCGAATATCTCCTATCTGTTCTACTCCTGCTGCATTGATGAATTTACGGTTATTAATACGGACGTCTTGAAAATAACCAAGTGATGGATCAGAAACATCTGGTGCATAGCTCAAGCTAATACTCGGCACAGCTGTATGGCGTATCGCTTCTAGACGACCTTTACTGAAACGCGCTGTTCCATATACACGTGTATTCATACTAGCAGAAAACGAAAGCTGAGAATTGAATTTTGGCAATCCACCCACTGTATCGATGCGTACGGTCGAGTCAACAGGCATGTAGGTGTATTTGTAAGATCTTGTAAACATATTTCCTGATAAGGAAACACCAGGGGTCAAGTTGATGTAGGGCGTAAGTTTAATATTCGGTAAGGAAAGCGGAACGCTATATTGAAATTTTGTTTGCGCTTTATCCAACAACATCGGAATTGTACTCGCATTCACAGGAACAACCCCCGGAGGTAAATCATTGAGGGTGGTAGGGACAAAAGGCCTTTGGATGACTCCTCGTTGGCTATTTGACTCGCGAGGGAATACATCAAACTCATACCGTGTAAATGGGTCCGAAACTTGGTTCGTCACAGAAACGCTCCCAGAAAAATCTAGACCAAGTCGAAACTGATCCATAAATTTCTCTCCAATCGCATTTTTTCGTTTGAATGGCTGAAATTGATTTAAGCCAAAATTGAATTCAGTTCCAGCATCAAATACACGTGTGGTTGTATTTTGGTTGATCCTTAAACTGATACCACTGCGAAATATTTGTCCCACGTTTTTGGTGTATTGTACCGAAGATCCAATGGTATTCGTTAGGTACTGTTGCGTGGAAAATGTGTTGAATTGATTGAATGAATTAGATGCAATATTAACGGATGCGGAGAAACTTGAGTTTCCCAGACTGCGTGGGCTGTGGGACCATTGTAACGAGAAATCTGTTCGCTTCGTGGGGTTAAACTCTGCGCCATTGCTATTGCGATTAAACGCTAAATTAAAACTTCCATTATAGCGATAGCGCTTGTTATATTGTGAATTTGCACCTAATCCCCATCCTCCTTTTGAGTAAATTTGACCAGTAAATCGAATACCAATATTTTCACTTGCGGCCCAATAGTAACCGCCTTCACGTAAATAAAATCCACGACCTGTAGGTTCCTCACCATAGGTAGGGAATAAGATGCCTGATTTACCCGCTTCCTTTGGTTGTGAGTAAGGGAAAAAGCCAAACGGCAATCCGATCGGTAATGGGATGTCATTTAATTCAAAATGAAAGGGGCCGGATATAATTTCCTTTTTGCCGACGACTTTGATTTTACTCGCATTAATATGGAAGTGTGGATGGCTTAAATTACATGTAGTGTAAATTGCATTTCGGATGTATAGATTCTCCTCTTCATCTTTTTTAACTGTTTTCCCCTGCACATACCCTTCGCCTTGTTGGGTTACAATTCCCTTAATCGCTGCACGTTTACTCTTGAAATTATAGCGTATCTCATCTGAATCGTATTTGTCTCCCCCTTGAGTAAAGACTGGTAAGCCTTCCATTTTTTGGGCAGTTGAATCATAGGTTCCTTTGGCAAACACTTCATTTGATTCCCAATCTAAACGAATGTAATTTGCTTCTAGGCCAATTTCCCCATACTTGACCTTCGCTTTTCCATACAGATGGACTACCTGATTCGCCGCATCCAAGATAGTGGAATCAGCCGCAGAATAATACACGGTCGTTTGTAGATCTTGGCTTTTAGTTAGTGAATCTGAGGGAATGACACGGGATTGAGCAGAATCTTTCAAGATGACCCGCTGCCCAAAGGAATCCGATATGCCACCAAGGAATAGTCCAATGAACAGAAAAAGGTAATATGTGGATTGCTTTACCAAATGGAATTTAAAAATTATCTTTGTGTGTGGCAATGGGAATTGTAAAATTACATCATTGCTACTTACCATACGTCTAATAATTGAAAAAATAATGTTTTTAGCGATTCGAGTTATTTTTATTGCGGCTTTATTTTTGGTCTTCGAAGTAGTACAAGCAGAACCTCAGCCCACGAATAACCCACCTAAAAAGAATTTAATTCGGACGGTGTGTTTGGACGCAGGGCATGGAGGTAAAGATCCAGGGTGTTTAGGTCCCAAAGGTGCCCGCGAAGGAAAAGTTACATTGAAAATTATATTAGAATTGGGCCGTAAAC
Organism: Cytophagaceae bacterium; assembly: GCA_027485075.1. Classification (GTDB taxonomy): domain Bacteria; phylum Bacteroidota; class Bacteroidia; order Cytophagales; family Spirosomataceae; genus Aquirufa. The sequence goes on along the minus strand of JAIXRT010000013.1, from coordinate 20,072 downwards.
TGAAAGCTGAATTCCCGGATTTAAAGGTGATTTATACGCGGGAAACTGATGAATTTATTGAGTTATTTGAACGAGCTGATATTGCGAATCGGAACAAAGCAGATCTATTTATTTCAGTTCATTGCAATGCGGCGGCCAACAAATCAGCCTATGGAACGGAAACCTACACGATGGGTTTGCATAAAACAGACGGAAATTTAAACGTAGCGAAGCGAGAGAACTCGGTTATCTTGCAAGAAAAAGATTATCAAACTGCCTATAATGGTTTTGATCCCAGTTCTCCATTAGCGCATATTATGATGGCAAATTACCAAAGTGCCTTTATGGCTAGCTCGGTTAAATTTGCTTCATTAGTAGAAGACCAATTTGCTAAAACGTACAAACGGAAAAGTTTTGGGGTAAAGCAAGCTGGATTTTTGGTGATTTGGCGTACGGCCATGCCGAGTGTACTCGTGGAGACGGGTTTTTTGACGAATGCAGAGGAAGAGGAATACTTAAACTCCGAGCACGGACAATCCCAAGTGGCAGACGCCATTGCAACAGCATTTAAGAAGTACAAAGAAGACATAGAAAAATAGCCCAAATGTTCAAAAGCAACGAATTAAAGGTAGGTTTTTTGGCCCTAATGGCCTTTTTAATCCTCTATTTTGGGTTTAATTTCTTGAAAGGGAATGACCTATTTTCGAAGTCGAATACCTACTACATTCAATACGATAATGTTGACGGCCTCACGGCATCCAACATCGTTATGGTCAATGGTGTCGAAGTAGGCAAAGTGAAAAAGGTATTTTTAGATCCAGCAGACGGGAATAAAATCAAGGTTGAAATTTGGGTCAATAAAGGGTTAGTTTTACCAGATAAGACAGTGGCCATTTTATCAGACGGAGCCTTACTTGGCGGAAAAGTTATTCGCCTAGAGCTGTTGGGTAAAGGGGCGATTGCCGATGAGTCAACGATACCTGGCATCAATGAAAAAGGTCTTTCTTCGTTATTGAAAGAGCGTGCATTGCCCGTCTTATCCAATGCAGATTCACTTCTCGTTTCCTTCCGGAATGTTAGTTCTAAATTTGAGAAAACAGGCTTGCATCTTAATCGCTTAATTGAAAATTCCAATGTAGCTGTGTCGAATATTAATGGCTCTGTTTCTACGTTAGTAGCGGAGAACAGTGTAAATATCAAACAGATTACAGCCAATATGCGGAATCTGTCTCAGAGTTTAATTGAGACAGAGAAAGAATTAAAACCATTGTTGACCAAGTTTAATTCAGTAGCCGATTCCATTCAAGCAGCCCGGATTGGGCAAACCATTCAAGAGGCAAGTCGCGCGATTACATCACTTCAGCGTATAGTGACAAAATTGGAACAAGGCCAAGGAAGTGCGGGTAAATTTTTGACAAACGATTCCCTTTACTCAGGGCTTAATAAGTCGATTATTGATTTGGATCGCCTGTTAATTGATTTTAGAACGCAGCCGAAGCGTTATATACATTTCTCTGTTTTTGGGAAAAAAGATCCCAATCCCCCCACTGATAAATAATCCCATACATGGCTACGAAGCAATTGCTTATTTCAGCATCGACTGAGATAACAGATATTTTAATGGCCGAATTGGGCGAAATTGGATTTGATATATTTGAGGACCTTGACTCAGGGATTGCGGCTTATTGCCCTGCAGCTTTGTATGATGCTGTTCAAGCGCAAGAAATTGTTGATCGCTATCGTTTTTTAGGTCCAATCGATGTAGTTTACAATGACATTGAAAAAGAAAATTGGAATGCAGTTTGGGAGACTAATTATGATCCGATTCGCATTTTAGATCAAGTTTATATACGCGCAAGCTTTCATGAGCCCGATCATTCATTTCCAATGGAAATTGTCATTAATCCTAAAATGTCTTTTGGGACGGGCCATCATGAAACAACTGCCTTATTAGTAGCTGCTTTATTGGAATTAGATTTAGCCGATAAATCTGTTCTGGATGCCGGGACAGGTACTGGAATTTTGGCTTTTGTTGCTCGCAAGCGTGGTGCTACGCGAGTTCATGGCTTTGATATTGATTCCTGGGCTGTTGAAAATTCGATCGAAAATGCTGGCCTTAACGGATGTGCAGATGTTACTTTTGCACTTGGAACGATACGAGATGAGGATGAAACATGTTATGATGTGCTCATAGCTAATATCAACCGAAATATTCTATTAGACGAAATGGAAGAATATAGTAAGCGAATTGTTTCCGGAGGGCATTTATTTTTAAGTGGGTTTTATGTAGCCGATGTGCCAATTCTCCAAAAAGCAGCGACTTCGGTAGGCTTAACTTTGCAAGAGCAAACTGAGAATGGCCCTTGGACCTGTTTAAGACTTCAAAAGGCTTAGATTAAATTATGCCTAAAAAAGTCATTAATTCATGAAAAACCCTTATTTTTGAAGGTTTTACGCTTATAACTCGGTTGTTCGAGTTTTTTACGGCACATGAAGATCTCCCCGAACAAACCTTTTCAGGTTGTTTATTCCATATTGTCACATGAATGCCTCGGCTATTTGTTCGAGGTGTTTGTCGTGCAGTTAAACGAGAAGGGGCAGCTTACTTGGGAATATCAAACCCTTACATCGCGTAATTATCATGAATTTGCCGCCGGATTAGATGAGCGAGATGAAGCGTGCGTGAAGTTGATAGAGGGGATGAAGCCTGCAGCTATTTTTGAAAAGTACAACACGTCGAAACGTAAAACAATTGAGGAGTTTTATTTAAAGACTTTTGATCCAGAGAAAGGAGATAAGGACGTCGCGGATACTGTTCATGCAAGTATTGAACGGCGGCGTGGCCAAATATTCGATCTTATTTGTCCTGATAAAACGCTTTTCATTATGGGAAATGATGGAAATCCCATGCGACAATCTGTGCAAATCCAAGCAGAACCAGTAGAAGTGTTGTTTCATTTCATGCGCAATGAAGAGAATACACATTATTTCCCGACACTCAAATACCAAGGCAACAAGCTAGAATTTCAATATAAAGACGCTTTGATCTTGTGTGATGAGCCCGCTTGGATGTTGTTAAATCAAAAATTGTACCATTTTAAACCGCAGTTAGAGGGCAAGAAATTGCGTGCTTTTCTGAATAAGAAATTTGTAGTTATCCCCAAAAATATGGAGGAAGACTATTTTCGCAAATTTGTAAAAGCTATGGTGGCGCGTTATCCCGTTCATGCCAAAGGTTTTGAAATTACGAATACAGAAAAGAATTGCCAATACTTATTATCCTACGGCCCCATCGTACCCAAAGTAGATGGAGATGAAAAGCCAAGTTCGAAAAAGGCATTGGAAGCGGCCGATCGCTGGCAATTCGTATTGTCTTTTCAATATGGAAATAACCGCTTTCCTTGGGATGGCTTAGCTGCGGAGGCGAATGTGCTCTTCGAAAAGAAAGGCGATAGCTATGCATTTCAAAAGATTATGCGCTCGCTCGTCAAGGAAAAACGTAGTTTTCAAAGTTTAAAAACGATGGGCCTTCCGATGGAAACAGATGGAAGAGCAACGATTTCTCGTTCAGATGCCGTTCAGTGGCTGACCGCTCATAAACAAGATTTAGACCAAGCAGGATTTACCGTTCAATTTAAAGGGGATGGTTCTGCGCCGCGTTATTTCTTAGGTAAACCAGAGATCAGTATTCGAATTGGTGAAAAATTTGACTGGTTTGATATTCAAGCGATTATTTCGTTTGGGCAATTTCAAATCCCATTTTTGAAGATTCGGCAATTGATACTTCAGAAGAAAAAGGAATTTCATTTGCCAGATGGATCTATCGCGATTATTCCAGATAATTGGTTTCACGATTACCAAGATTTATTTTATTTCTCAGAAACGCGTCCAGGTGATGATGGCGTCTATCTACGAAGACAACATTTTCAGTTGATTCAAGAGTGGGAAAACCAGGATTTGGTTAAAACTTCGTTGAAGACAAAAACCCTGAACGACCTTAAATTAGAAACCAAAGAATTCCCTATCCCAAAGAATTTCAAAGGCACGCTTCGTCCGTATCAATTAGAAGGATACCGCTGGATGCGTACGCGTCAGGTGGCCGGATTAGGTGCTTGTTTGGCGGATGATATGGGTCTCGGAAAGACCGTGCAAACACTTTGTTTATTGCAGAGTCTCAAGGAGCAAGGGGAGACGCTCCCTTCCTTACTAGTTATGCCTACTTCGTTGTTATATAACTGGGAAATGGAGGCAAAGAAATTTACACCACAGCTCCGTGTGTTAGTATATAGTGGGCCCCAACGGGAAAAATTGCAAGCACAAATCGGCAAGGTTGACTTAATCCTCTGTTCTTTTGGAATGGTTCGATCAGATATTGATTGGTTTGAAAAACAATCCTTCAGTTATGTCATCTTGGATGAGTCGCAAGCCATTAAAAATCCGTTGGCAAATATTACCAAAGCCGTCCAAAAGTTAAACGCGAAGTATCGTTTAGTGATGACGGGGACACCGTTGGAAAATTCTACCATGGACCTTTGGTCCCAGATGAATTTTGTGAATACAGGCCTACTTGGAACGCAACGATATTTCAAAGATTCCTTTCAAATTCCCATTGAGAAAAAAGCGGATGGGGATCAGAAAAAGCGCCTATACTTCTTAATTAAACCTTATTTACTAAGGAGGGAGAAACGTCAGGTAGCGGCCGACTTGCCTGAAAAGATGGAGTCGATTACCTACTGTGCGATGTCTGAGGAGCAGGAGCGTTTATATGATAAGACAAAGTCTTTCTATCGGGATGTGCTATTGAAGCAAATCAAAGATGAAGGTCTACAGAAATCACGGTTTTCTGTGTTGCAAGGTCTAACGAAGCTGCGCCAGCTAGCCAATCACCCTGCGTTGTGTGAGGATGGCTTTACAGGGGAATCTGGTAAAATGGAAGCAGTTTTGGAGAAGCTAGAAACGGTCTTAGAGCAGCATCATAAAGTATTGATTTTCAGTCAGTTCGTGCAACACTTAGGGCTGATACGCAAGGCGCTGGACGAACGTGGAATTGCCTATGCATATTTGGATGGAAGTACCTCAGATCGTATGGGTCAAGTGGAAAGTTTCCAAAAAGATGATGGGCAGTCCGTATTTTTAATTTCCTTAAAAGCCGGTGGTGTTGGTTTAAATTTAACTGCAGCGGACTACGTATTTTTACTTGATCCTTGGTGGAATCCAGCTGCAGAAGCTCAAGCGATTGACCGTGCACACCGGATTGGTCAAAAGAAGACGGTATTTACATACAAGTTTATCAGTAAGGAAACGGTTGAGGAGAAAATCTTGTCGCTCCAACAGCGCAAATTGGATTTGGCAAATGACTTAGTAACGTCAGATGAAAGTATCCTACGAACCCTGAGCGAAGATGAAGTACTAGATTTATTGAGCTAGCGTTTGATTAATACGTTTTTAGCTACTTCATGACTGATTAATACGGGAGGGTTTCCGTCGATGCGCAAAGACACTGATAAGTCAAATGCATTAATTTCTGTTATTTCTAAGTTTGCCCCTAATTTCAAATTTAGTTTAGTCAGTAACTGTAGAAATACGGCTGAATCTTGAGCTACACCCACGAGTTTCCCGGCTTTACCCATGGGCATGTTAGCCAATGGAATATATCCTAATTGCGGTAATTCGCCTTTTTTGTTTGGTATGGGATCACCATGTGGATCGGTCCGTGGATAATCTAAAAATGCATCCAATTTGTCGATGAGCACCTCGGACTCAATATGTTCTAGCTGCTCGGCAATTTCATGTACTTCGTCCCAATTGAAGCCCATTTTATTCACCAAGAATACCTCCCATAACCGATGTTTACGAACGATGTCCAGGGCTATTTTTTCTCCCGCTTCACTTAAACGAACCCCTTGGTATTTTTGGTAGTTTACCCATCCTTTTTCAGACATTTTACGTAACATGTCCGTGACAGAAGCGGCTTTATTTTGAGTTAATTCAGCGATGGCATTGGTGGAAATATCATCACTTGTCGACTCGGAGAGCCTGTAAATGATTTTCAAATAGTTTTCTTCAGCGAACGATATAGCCATAGCGAGATTTAGAATTCCAAAAGTACAAAATATTTTGTAATAAAATTTTTAGACTAGACTAAAAATTATTTTAGAATATTAGCTATATTTGGTTTTTATTATTGACTATGTCACAGCCTTGGCGTTCTGAAGTTAAATCCCATTCCCTCAGTGAGGTGTACGCAAGTATCCCAATACCGCAGGGGGGAGGCTTTTGGAAGAATCTTCGCGCATTCATGGGCCCTGGATTTATGGTAGCTGTAGGCTATATGGATCCTGGTAATTGGGCGACAGATTTAGCGGGGGGTGCACAATTTGGGTACACGCTTTTATCTGTTATTTTAATTTCCAGTTTGTTTGCGATTCTTTTACAGCATTTAGCGCTCAAGTTGGGCGTGGCCACAGGACGTGATTTAGCTCAAGCATGTGGTGATGCCTTTTCAAAACCTGTTGCCATTTTCTTGTGGTTGATTTGTGAGGCGGCTATCGCTGCGTGTGATTTGGCCGAAGTGATTGGTTCGGCATTAGCCTTACATTTATTGTTTGGAATCCCTATTTTAAACGGGATTGTGATAACAATTTTGGATGTCTTTTTGATCTTGTATTTTCAAAATCGGGGATTTCGGGTTTTGGAGTCAATCGTTTTGGCACTGCTTGGTGTGATCAGTGTTTGTTTTGTATACGAGATTTTTTTAGCCCAACCAGCCATTGGTCCTGTATTAAAGGGACTTATTCCTACCCCTGAAATCTTTCAAGATTCGAATCAGTTGTATGTAGCGATCGGGATTTTAGGTGCGACTGTCATGCCGCATAATTTATATTTACACTCGAGCATTGTGCAGACGCGGGCCTTTGCGCATACGGATGAACAACGAGCTAATGCAATTAAATTCGCAACGTGGGACTCCACCATTTCACTGTCTTTAGCCTTTTTTATCAATGCGGCGATTCTTATTTTAGCCGCCGCAGCATTTCATTGGAGCGGTCAGCAGCACGTCGCAGATATTCGCGATGCGTTTGAATTATTAAATCCCGCTTTAGGTAGTCGCTGGGCTGCGATCTTATTTGCCGTAGCCTTATTAGCTTCTGGTCAAAATGCTACATTAACGGGTACACTTGCCGGCCAAATCGTGATGGAAGGATTCCTCGACTTGCGATTGAAGCCCTGGATTCGCCGACTGATTACTCGATTGCTAGCCATTTTACCGGCCTTTTTTATCACGTGGGTGTGGGGAGAAAGTAAGATTGGAGATTTGCTTATTTTCAGTCAAGTAATACTTTCGATGCAACTAAGTTTCGCGGTAATACCATTAGTCTTGTTTACGAGTGATGCCAAAAAGATGGGAAAATTTGTCAATGCTCCTTGGTTGACCATCAGCGCTTGGATCATTAGCGCGATCATTCTTAGCCTTAATCTGTATTTATTAGCTCAAATTTTATTTGACCTGTAGCCACTGATTATCAGCGCCTATTTGTTCCATTAATTGCCAGGAAAGTGCTCTAAATGGGCTTTTGATGCCTTTTTCAAGACAGACATCCGATTTGATTTTGACTAGGTCATTTGCAAGACCTGCTGCGTAAAAGGATTCCAATGTATACGTTCCTCCTTCTACGAGGATGGATTGAATTCCTTCCGTGCGGCAATACTGTATGATTCCTTCCAGCATATTATCCCCTAATGCAATCCATTGCTTGTTGCCATTGTCCATGGCATAATCACGTGTGAAAATGAGGAGCGGGAAATTGTCTGTAACTAATGTCAATGCACGTTGCATGCGATTGTTGGGATCAATGACCATGCGAACCGGTGATTTCCCTGGCCAAAAGCGGGCATCTAATTTTGGATTATCTGCATTGGCAGTATTAACCCCAATCAAAATGGCTTGATGCTGGGTGCGCATTTTATGAACGAGCTGTTGGCTCACCTCATTCGAAAATACTACGGGTTCCCCATTTTCTCGCGCGATGAATCCATCCGCAGACTCTGCATATTTGAGTGTAATCCATGGCCCCCCTTTTTCATGGAAGTGAAAAAAATGCCGATTAATTTGAGCCCCACGTGGCGCTAAAACTCCGTTTTCCACCGTAATCCCAGCCTGCAATAAGCGTTGTATTCCCTTTCCGGCAACTAATGGGTTGGGGTCTGAATTGCAAATAACCACTCGGGCTACCTGTTCACGAATTAATAAATCAGCACAAGGGGGTGTTTTTCCAAAATGACTGCATGGCTCCAAACTTACATATACCGTAGCACCTTTTGCTGACTGTTGCAGATTTTGAAATGCATGTACTTCAGCATGCGCTCCGCCATAGTGAGCATGATATCCTTCTCCTATGACTTGATTGTCGCGAACGATGACGCAGCCAACCAATGGATTGGGTGCTACGTGTCCTTCACCTAACAAGGCTAGGTCTAAGGCACGTTGCATCCAAATCTCATCTTTAGTCATTTACTACTTTTTTCCGGCTCGACGACATGTAACTGTAAATAGCAGGAATGATATACAGTGTTAAGGTGGTCGAGAATAACATACCACCTACAACCGCAATACCCATTGAAACACGGCTTTGTGAGCCTGAACCCAAGGCTAGCGCAATAGGTAAAATACCTAAAATCGTACAAAGGGATGTCATGATGATGGGACGGAAACGAGCTGATGCTGCATTTTTTACTGCCTCCATTTTTAATAAACCCGTTTCTTTTTGTTGGTTCGCAAATTCTACGATCAAGATACCATTCTTAGTCACGAGTCCGATCAACACAATGATTCCGATTTGTGAGAAAATGTTAAGAGTTTGGCCGAAATCCCAAAGCGACAAAAGCGCTCCAGCCACAGCTAAAGGTACGGTAAACAAGATGATGAATGGATCGACAAAACTTTCAAATTGGGCAGAAAGAATCAGGTAGATCAACAAGATTGCTAGTGCAAACGCAAACAATAAGGATGAACTCGATTCTTTAAATTGCTTACTCTGTCCATCATAAGCCGTCGAGAAAGACTCATCAAATGTTTCTTTCGCTAGTTTATCCATTTCGTCCAGGGCCTCACCTAAGGTTACTCCTTTCGCCATTTGAGCCGTTACTGTAGCTGCTGAATAACGGTTAAAGCGGAATAATTGTGGCGGAGTACTCTGTTCAGTGATTTTCACCATGTTGTCCAATTGAATTAGATCTCCTCGGTTATTTTTCACATATAGTGATTTTAGGTCATTGACATCATTTCGAGAGGTACGGTTAATTTGTCCGATCACCTGATATTGTTTCCCGTCCATGATAAAATACCCGAATCGACGGCCAGAAAGTCCCAATTGTAGCGTCTGGGCAACATCCTGAATTGAAACTCCTAAATTTTGTGCTTTCGAACGGTCGATCTCAAGTCGTAATTCCGGCTTCGTAAATTTCAAATTGATATCGGCAATTTCAAATTTAGGAGACTCTCGCACCTTGGACATGAATTGGGGCATCATTTTTTTTAACTTCTCAAAGTTAGGTGCTTGCACTACGAACGCAACGGGTAATCCACCACCTCCGCGCTGACCCGTCTGTAACGTAGGTTCTTGAATGACAATTGATTTCGCGCCTGTAAATTTCTTTATCTTAGGCTGAAGGGCATCTACAATTTCTTGTTGGCTCCTGCGTTTTGTTGTATCGCTTAACAAAATCCGAATCATTCCCGAATTCGAACCTGCATTTCCAAAGCCAGGAGAAGTGATTGTATAAATCGCATTTCTTTCCGATTCTGGGATTTCTTTCATGATGAAATTGGTGATTTCATCTGTAAAATTCAGCATGTATTCAAACGTGGATCCCTCAGGTGCCGTAGCACTAACGCGCATTTGCGCACGATCTTCTAATGGAGCTAATTCTGATGGGATTGCACCTGTTTTGAATAGCGTATAAATTACACCAATTAGGCCAATCATCACTACCCACGCAATCCAACGGGCTTTTAAAAATGAATTTAGTGAGCTTTCGTATGCTTGTGTTAACCACACAAAAAATGGCTCAGTTACGGTGTAAAACCAAGGTTTGGAATGACCACCTTTCAGCAATTTAGAACTTAACATAGGTGTTAAGGTCAATGAAACAAAGGCGGAGATGATTACAGATCCAGCCACCACGATTCCAAACTCGCGGAACAATTGACCCGTAATTCCTTCCAAGAAAATAACCGGTAAGAATACCGCCGCAAGTGTTACCGTAGTGGAAATAACGGCGAAGTAAATTTCATTCGAACCAGCTAAGGCTGCCTGCCATGGCGTTAGCCCTTCCTCAATTTTTGAGTAGATATTCTCTAATACAACGATGGCATCATCTACCACAAGACCGATAGATAATACGATTCCAAGTAAGGTTAACACGTTGATGGAGAATCCAGCCAAATACATAAAAAAGAATACACCAATTAATGATACTGGAATGGCAGTCAACGGAATGATTGTTGACCGCCAATCACGCAAGAATAAGAAGATCACGATTGTTACCAACAAAATGGCAATCATGATCGTTTCTTCTACTTCCTCAATGGATTTACGTACATATTTTGTGTTGTCAAATCCTTCCTTCAAAATCACATCACTTGGGATGGTCGTTTGAATTTGCTTCATTTTTTTATGGATCTGATCGACGATGTCGATTTGATTAGAACCAGGTTGAGGGATAACAGCGATCGAAATCATGGGCACCATGTCACGCTTGAAGAATGTCTTTTCATTCTCAGGAGCTAATTCAGCATTGCCAACATCCGAGAATTTTACGGAGCGGTCACCTTCCTCACGGATGATTAGGTTGTTGAAGTCTTCTACAGTTGTCAATCTACCTTGTGTCCGAACAGTTAATTCTGTATTGTTTCCTTCAATACTTCCTGAAGGCAATTCGATATTTTGTTTGGTTAATGCACTTACAATATCTGGTGCTGTTAAACGGAAAGATGCTAAACGCTCTGGATCAATATGCAAACGCATCGCATATTTCTTTTCACCCCACATTTGGACAGAAGAAACGCCTGGAATGGTTTGCAATTTTTCCTTCACATTTCGTGTGGCAATTTCATTTAAGCTTAATAGATCGCGTGTATTTGAATAAATATTCAGGTTGTAGATCGGGTTTGAATCTGCATCCGCTTTCGAAACGACGGGAGGATCCACGTCCTTTGGTAAAAGGGCCATCGAACGAGAAACACGGTCGCGCACATCGTTCGCCGCATCTTCAATATTTACCGCCAAATCAAACTCCACGGTAATATTTGAGCGACCATCCCTACTTGAGCTTGATAGCGTTTTGATACCAGCAATACCATTAATGGATTCCTCTAGCGGTTCGGTAATTTGAGACTCAATAATGTCCGCATTTGCCCCCGTATAACTTGTCTGGACGGTTACTACTGGCGGATCAACGGAGGGATATTCACGAATACCCAAATAGGAATATCCGATCAAGCCAAAGACGATGATCGAGACCGACATCACAATGGATAGGACGGGGCGTTTAATGCTAGTTTCTGATAATGAGGCCATATGTTAAGCTAGGTTTTTTTGAGGTAATTGGGCATAAACGTCCTCGAATGTTAATTCAGACGCTGTGCCAGTAGAATTAAAAACTATCCGAGCAATCCCATCATGTTGATAAGCGCCCGAATACACATTATATCGGTCGAAATTCACAAATCGGCCGCAAAGAATCAGCGCAGGTATACGAAACGCATTCGCAATATGTGCGGGACCTGATTCCACGCCAATGAAATACTCCGCATCGCGCACAATCGCTAATGTTTCACGAAGCGATGTTTTCCCCACAAGGGAGCGGAATTTTGGTGATTGATAGGCAAGCGGTTCAATAACGCCTATTTCTACGATGTCAACATCATTTTCTGCGATGATTTGATCAAGCAGCTGACACCATAAATGATCTTGCCAATCGCGCATTTGAGCATTTGATTTACGATGCATAACCCAGTAAGGTTTATTCAAAAAGGTGTTTTTTGTGCCTTTTTCAAGGTAGACATGGGGATAGCCAGCTAATTTTCCCAGATCGGCCAATTGCGACACAACTTCTAATAGGTTAAACTGGTGCAAGTAATTTACTTTAGTTAATCCAAGTGCACTGGCTTTTGGATTCTCTAGAAACCTACCCGGAAAAAACGCGTCACTCCGTAGGTCATTCATATGTAAATTGTAAAACACATCAAACGGATGTTTTTTCGTTACATACATGCTAAACAATACACTTGGTTCGTCAATTAGCCATTCGATTTTTGGGTGATTTTCAAGTAAAGCCCGAAAGGCCGGTTTAACAATCCAAGCAATTTTTGCTTGAGGAAATTTCTTCATTAATGCATCGATAATCGGTTCAGCTGCAACGATATCTCCAAGATGTTCAGCAAGTAATATCCCAATTAACGTATCGTTTGGTCGTTGGTTTTTATGTATTCGAATCTGGACATACATACGGACATAGGCAATTTGAGCTGCTAGCACATGTGCTAGCTTCCGCCATTTATATTGCCAAACTGACCATTTCCAAGGCATGATTCCTTATTGAAGAACTTCTTTGATTTCAACTTCGCCGTCTGGTTTCACCTGTATGATACCATTGGTGATCAACGTATCTCCGATACTCAAGCCAGAAAGAATCTCTACATTTTTCTCGCCACGATTCCCCAATTCCACTTTGACAGGAATTGATTTTCCATTCTTAACCACGAAAACACGGTTACCTTTCGCCTCCGGAACGACAGCCTCAGTAGGCACTAATATGGCACTACCCTTCGTTTTTAAAATTAAGTTTACTTTCGCGAAAGCTCCTGGAACCAAACTACCTGATGGGTTCGGCGCTAGGGCACGAATTTGAAGTGTACGTGTTAATGGATCAATTTTAGGATCGATAGCATACACATTTCCACGGTACATTTTTTCTTCGCTTTCCGTCACAAATTCGATCGTGCTTCCTTTGCGAATCGCCGTAGCGTATTTCGCTGGAATCGAGAACTCGATTTTTGCAGGATTGGTATTCGTTAATGTGGCAATTCGCGTAGCTGGGGAAATGTAACTTCCTAGTGAAACATAACGGAAGCCAACGGTCCCAGAGAAAGGAGCCAATACTGTAGTTTTTAAGATTTGTGCTTTCAAGTCTTCGATATCTGCTGATATCGTATTCACGGAGTTGACCGCAATGTCATATTCGCGTTGCGAAATAGCTTCTTTTTGTAAAAGGACTTTTTGGCGAGCCTCATTATCCTCCGCTAATTTCTTGTTGAAACCTAATTTGCGTAATCGGGCTTGTAAATCGTCATCATTGATGCGGAATAACACGGTTCCTTTTTTGACAACATCGCCTTCTTTAATGTTTAATAAGATAATTCTTCCTGCGATTTCAGAGCGCACCTCAACTTCCTCGTTGGCCAATATAGACCCTGTCGAACTGATCAAATCATCCAAACGTGTGGATTTAACCACAGTAACGACAACGGCAGTCTTTCCTCCTTTGCCATTCTTGTCTTTTTTGGAATCTTCCGTTTTTTCTTTGCTGAAAGATTTTTTGATTTTGGGATAAAAGGCTAGTCCTAAAACGAGGCCTACGATCAAAACTCCAAGGATCGATTTCGTTACTTTATTCATGTGTTTATAGTCAAACGGTTTAAATCAAAATTTAAGTTAATGAGTTTTGCTTAGCAGGCTATCCTCAATTATAGGTTTATTCTTTTTTTCCTTGATTTAGCCAAGGTAAAATTTGCTCATTTTGTATTTGATTCATCACAAAATGGCTCTGCGCATTACCAATATTTTTGATGCTGGCCAATTTATGTAAAATAAAATTCCGGTATTCATCCATGTCAGAAACCACGATTTTCAACAAAAAATCACTATGTCCGGAAACGCAATAACACTCTTGAACTTCTAGCAACGACATAACGTCGGTCTCAAATTGTTTCAAATAGTCCGCCGCATGCTCTTTCAACGATATGTCGCAAAACACGGTTAGCGATTTGCCTAGTTTATTGGGATTAATCATAGCACGGTAACCCGTAATAACCCCCTCTTTTTCCATGCGTTTAATTCGCTCATGCACGGGTGTCGCACTCATACCCAGTCGCGCAGCCATTTCCTTATTCGATAAGAATGCATCTTCATGCAGAAATGCCAAAATTTGCTTATCAATATCGTCTATCTTGGCCATGGTTAATTCGTGCTAGGGACTAATGAGGCGCCAACTGAGACGACGCCAACGAGCGTATCGGTTCGCATGTATTGTTCCAATTCCACCTGGTATTTTCCGCGACGCGGGAATTTCAATCCCTTTAAAATCGTATAGGAATGGCTATACATATCACCCACGCCACCACCTTTTGGCTTACCCGTTTTGGGGTCATATAAAATGGCTTCCGCGAAAGCTTTTTTCCACACGCCTTTATTTTCTTGAACGAGCCTACAATTAAAGTATAAATTGTAAAATGGATAGTCGTTTGACTGTCGCATGGCTACCTGTAAATCATAGGTCTTCGTCGTATCCTGAATTTCGAAAGGGAAGGTAATTTGTTTTTTTTGTACCCATCCATGTTCAGCCAACGATTCAGATTGGTCAAAAACGGCGTCCGACTGACAAGAGCTACTCAGGACGCTTATCAATCCCATAACCCATAAAATGTTAAAGGTTATTTTCATTTCAATTTAGGCTGATGGGGCTTCAGAAGATCCACCTTCACGTGGCGGTCTTGGTTTGAATTTCTTCTTAAATTTCTTTTTGAAGGGTTTCGGTTGGCCCGTTCCGTCCGATGCCCCACCTTCAGCTGATGGATTTGCATCTGCGTTCGGTTGCGGTGCGCGCTCTGGCCGTGGACCTCGGTTATCAGGTCTCGGCCCTCTTTCAGGTCTAGGACCACGATTTTCCGGAGTAGCACCATCGGTACTTGGATTTTCGCCTGCTGGTTTTGGTCCGCGGTTATCTGGTCTCGGACCACGATCTGGACGTGGACCTCTATTTTCAAAGCGATCACGTCCGCCACGATTTCCACCTTTTCCGTTTCCGGCTCCCGGTTTTTTGCCACCGTATTTTTTGTCCATCCGTTCCAAATCTGAATTTAATTCAGATAAGCTAGGCTTTTCAACAACAGGTGCATCCGGATTTAAGTCACTGAATGACTCAGGTATGATGCCTTTTTTATTTAAGTCAATGATTTCTTTGACACGATCACAGCTGACAGGGATCCAAATCGCTTCCTCGCCCACAATGCCAAACCACATCATACGTTTGAAGATATCTGTCTTCTGTAAGATGGCTTCTCCTTTTTTCGTTTTTAATCGTCCTTCAATCGTTGGGATGCTTTTTAGCGCATCCATGTACGTTTCTAGCTCGTAGTTTAAACAACATTTTAAGCGACCACATTGGCCACTTAACTTAACCGGATTTAGGGATAAATTTTGATATCGAGCCGCCGAAGTGGTTACATTTTTAAAGTCGGTGAGCCAAGTCGAACAGCACAATTCGCGTCCACAAACGCCAATGCCACCTAAACGGCCCGCCTCTTGACGCGAAGAAATCTGTTTCATTTCCACACGAACTTTAAATTCGGTGGCTAATAACTTGATCAACTCGCGAAAATCGACACGGTCCTCTGACGAATAGTAAAAGATTGCTTTCGTTCCATCAGATTGAAATTCGACATCCGAAAGCTTCATGTTTAATTTAAGATCCCCGATGATTTGTCGGCCCCGATACATCGTAGGCAAATCGCGCGCAATCATTTGGGTGTGTTTTTCGAGATCTTTTTCGCTTGCAATTCGAATGATATTTTTCAAATTATCATCGTCTTTGATCGATTTTTTCATCAATTGCAAACGAACTAATTCACCTTGCAATGAAACAACACCGAGATGAATCCCCGAAGTAGATTCCACCATGATGGCATCTCCTGTATGCAACATCAGGCCATTTGAATTTCGGAAATATTCTTTCCTGCCTCCTTTGAATTTAACCTCTACGACATGAAAACGTTGAAATTGAGGGACATCCAAGTCGGACAGCCAATCAAAAACATTCATTTTATTGCAGCCACCTGTTCCACAACCGCCATTACTTTGGCAGCCTGAAACAACTTCTCCTTCTACACCTTTGGATCCGCAAGATCCTGTTGAACACGATTTACATGCCATAATTTATTGATTCCATCGATCGCTTATCCTTTGTAACGCAGGATGTCGAGACCAATATCTCTTCTAAAGTTTTTACCTTCAAATTGGACCGACTGGGCCGCCTTTTGAGACTTTTGTATCGCCTTCTCCAGGGTATTTGAAGTTGCTGTGAGTGCAATTACTCGCCCCCCACTAGTCAAAATTTGTCCATTTTCTTCCCGCGTTCCCGCTTGGAAGATTAACGCGTCTGCTACTTGATCCAATCCTGAAATCACATCACCCTTACGGTATTCCTCTGGGTAACCGCCAGCAACTACCATGGTCGTCACCGCAAATTGCTCTGAGATTTGAATTTGTTCCTCATTTAAGGTCCCTCGCGCAGCCGCAAGCAGTAAAGATAAGAAATCCGATTCGATTCTAGGTAAGACTACCTCGGTTTCAGGATCACCCATCCGTGCATTATACTCAATCACATAAGGTTCCCCTTCGTGATTCATTAAGCCAATAAAAATAAACCCTTGATACGGAATGCCTTCTTTCTGCAATCCAGCAAGCGTAGGCTTGATTACTTTTTGGTCTACCACTTCCATGAATTTGGCCGTAGCAAATGGTACCGGAGAAACAGCACCCATTCCTCCCGTATTCAAGCCTTCATCATTTTCTCCAATCCGTTTGTAATCTTTTGCTTCAGGTAAAACCACATAATTTTCACCATCCGTTAATACAAAAACAGATAATTCAATGCCACGTAAAAATTGCTCAATGACAACCTTATCCGACGCCGCACCAAACTTCGAATCCAACAACATTTCTGACAATGCTGTTTGTGCCTCTGCTAATGTTTGTGCAATGATGACCCCTTTACCTGCTGCAAGGCCATCCGCTTTTAATACGATAGGTAATGATTGTTTCTCCAAATAGGCTAATCCAGCCTCAATGGTATCTTTAGTAAATGTTTCTGATGCTGCCGTAGGCACACCATGCGTGTGCATGAATTTTTTAGAAAAGTCTTTACTCCCTTCTAATTGCGCTCCCGCGGCTCCAGGGCCCACGATTCCCACGTGTTTTAAGTCGTCCTGTGATTCGATAAAATCACGAACGCCTTTGACAAGCGGTTCCTCAGGTCCGACCACCACTAATTCAATGTGGTTTTCTCTGATTACGCGAACGATTCCTTCCAAATCCGCCACTCCAATCGGTAAATTTGTGCCTAAACTGGCAGTCCCCGGATTCCCTGGGGCAATAAATAAACTACTTAGTAATGGGCTTTGGGAAACCTTCCACGCAAATGCATGTTCACGACCACCTGACCCGATAATTAAAACATTCATAAATTTAATTGGCTAATTCACTCAAAAACTTAATGCGCATTAAACGCAACTCTTCTTCACTAACATCCTCAATATTACACTCATCCATCGCTTGAGCGATGTTGTCGGTATCTGCCGACATGAAATATTCAAAAATTTCATCTTGCTTATCCGGCTCAATGACCTGATTGATAAAATAATCTAAGTTTAATTTCGTGCCTGAATAACAAATGGTCTCAATCTCTTCGATCAATTCCGTCATACTTAACTCTTTCTGCTCAGCGATCAAGTCCAAATCAATCTTACGATCGACCTGTTGAATGATATAAATCTTGATTTTGGATTTATTGACAGTCGACTTAACAACGACCTCCTTCGCAGTCTCAATTTCGTTCTCTTCTACATACCGAATAATTGCATCCAGAAATTGCTTACCAAACTTCACCACTTTCCCCATACCTACGCCATTAATCTGCGCCATTTCTTCCTGGGTGGTTGGATAAGTCGTAGCCATTTCCTCTAAGGATGGGTCTTGGAAGATCACATAAGGAGGTAAATTTTTCTCCTTTGCTACCTTTTTACGAAGGGTCTTTAATATTTCAAATAAGGCATCATCGTATGCTTTCGCCCCTAATGCTGCATTTTCTTCCTCATTTTCAGCGGTTATCGCTTCTTGCTCATAATCATGATCGCGTGAGAATGTCAACGGATATGAGTCTTTTAAATAGGCCTCTGATTTATCATTTAGTTTGAGGACACCATAATTTTCGATGTCTTTCGCTAATAAATCATAAATCACTAATTGCTTGATGAATGAAATCCAAGGTGATTTTTGGCTCTCCGGATTTGGCTCTTTTTTAGATTTCTTAAGTAATTTTGGTTTTTTCGGGGCGTCGTCATCTCCCTCCTCATCATCGTCATCCTCCTCTTCCTCGGGTTCAATGACATTCCATGGGGCGACCGCTCCAACGCCAAAACAACTTAACTTTTCATGTTCATAGCTCTGGGTATATTGATTGCTTTTGCCTTCCAATACATCTGCCAAATGCTCTGCATCAAATTTTTCACCTGTTTGTTTGACGGCATCTAGGACCCAAGTAACCTCTTTCTCTGCCTTGAATGTAGCCGTCGGGTGCATGCAATTATCGCAAAACCCACAATTTTCAGCCATGTGCTCACCAAAATAGCTGAGTAGCTGCTTGCGTCGACAAACCCCTAAATTGGCATAATAGACCATTTCGCTTAACAGCAATTTGGCATTTTCCTTTTCTGAAACGGCTTTGTCTTTATTGAATTTATCAAGCTTGAGAATATCGTCGTACGTGTAAAACAAGATACAGGTACCGTCCAATCCATCGCGACCTGCACGACCAGTTTCTTGATAATAACCTTCCAGTGATTTGGGTGCATCGTAATGGATAACAAAACGCACATCGGGCTTGTCGATGCCCATACCAAAAGCAATTGTCGCAACCATCACATCAACCTCCTCATTCAAGAAAGCTTCTTGATTGCTCATACGAACTTGAGGATCTAAACCGGCGTGGTAGGGTAGGGCGTTAATCCCATTCACCAATAACAAGTCTGAAATTTCCTCTACCCGCTTCCGGCTCAAGCAGTAAATAATCCCTGCTTTGCCTGAATGACCCTTGATATAGCGAATCAATTGCTTATCAATGTCTTTCTTAGAGCGTATTTCGTAGTATAGATTTTTCCGATTAAACGATGTCTTAAACACCGTAGCATCTTCTAAATTTAAGGTCTTTTGAATGTCCTGCTGCACTTTAGGTGTTGCAGTTGCTGTCAATGCGATGATAGGCAATTTCGCATTGATGTTTTCTATGATGGTGCGAATCTTGCGATACTCAGGACGGAAATCATGTCCCCATTCTGAAATACAATGCGCCTCATCAATGGCCACAAAGGATATATTTGCTTGCTGGAGAAAGTTTAAATTCTCCTGCTTATTCAACGATTCAGGGGCAATGTATAATAACTTCACCACACCGCTAATTACCTCAGCTTTGACGCGATTGATTTCGGCCCTACTTAATGACGAATTTAAAAACTGAGCATTGATGCCAAATGCGACCATTTGGTCTACCTGGTTTTTCATCAAAGCAATTAATGGAGAAATGACAATGGCCGTACCAGGCATCACAATGGCTGGCAATTGGTAGCACAAAGATTTGCCCGCACCCGTAGGCATTAGGACAAAACTATGGTTTCCGGCTATGGTATTTTGGATGATGGCCTCTTGTTCACCTCGAAACTGGCTAAAGCCAAATGTCTTTTTGAGTTGCTCTTTTAAAACATCAGGTGAAATGGAATTGGTCATACGATTGATCGTGGCGTTTGTGTTTCTTTCTTAGCGGAATTCTTTTGATTGTCTTATCTTTGAACCCTGAAATCCTTACTAACATTGAAATTAAGCAAAAATATTCAATCCACAGCAAAAAAAGTTTTAACCCAGGAAGCGGAGGCCATCATGCTTGTAAGCCAAGCCATCGATTCCGAATTCGAAGCTTGTGTTGAACATTTGCTCGCGCAATCCGGCAGGATTGTATTCACTGGAATAGGGAAATCAGCTATT
>JAIXRT010000170.1 GCA_027485075.1 Cytophagaceae bacterium | reverse complement strand
TCAGTGTGGAAGCAAATGGATACAAACAGATAGAAAATTAATCCATTAAATTTCATAGGTATGGAACGATGAACGCCCAAAAAAATTTCTCAAAAATAGGAATTTAAATGTATCCCTCGGGTAGTTTGTGTATTTTTGTAACGTTTTTTATGACGAGAAGCTAAATAATCAAATTACACATTGGAAAAGCACGCAAAAATATATGTCGCTGGACACCGAGGGATGGTCGGTTCTGCCATCGTACGTTCCCTTCAAAAAAATGGATATACGAACCTGGTGGTAAGAACTTCTCAAGAGCTTGATTTGCGAAGCCAACAAGCCGTTTCGGACTTTTTTGCAAGCGAAAAACCAGCATATGTTTTTTTAGCGGCTGCCAAAGTGGGAGGTATCGTGGCAAATAATACGTATCGTGCCGACTTCCTATATGAAAATCTTGCGATACAAAACAATGTTATTCATGCTGCTTATGTGAATCAGGTGACCAAATTGATGTTTCTTGGGTCATCTTGCATTTACCCTAAATTAGCCCCGCAGCCATTAAAGGAATCTTATTTACTGACAGGGCTATTAGAGCCTACAAATGAACCCTATGCGATAGCAAAAATCGCAGGAATTAAGATGTGTGAAGCCTACCGGGCCCAATATGGGTGTAATTATATATCGGTTATGCCCACGAATTTATATGGCCCCAATGACAATTATGATTTACAAAACTCCCATGTATTGCCTGCTATGATACGCAAGTTTCATGAAGCAAAAGTACGTGGTGACGAATCAATGGAATTGTGGGGTACCGGATCTCCGATGCGTGAATTCTTATATGCAGATGATTTGGCGGAGGCGTGCTTGTTTCTTATGGAAACTTATAATGAAGCGGAATTGGTGAATATCGGTACGGGTGTAGATGTGACAATTAAAGAATTGGCAGAAACCGTACAAAAGATAGTAGGTTTTACAGGCGAAATTAAATGGGATACCAATCGTCCTGATGGAACGCCACGTAAACTAATGGATGTCAGCAAGTTACATGGACTCGGATGGAAACATCGTATTGAATTAGCCGATGGTATTCAGTTAGCCTATCAAGACTTCTTGGCCAATGTCACCATCCGTAAATAATGGAAAAAGAGCAGGATTGGTTTAGTACCTGGTTTGATTCTCCCTATTACCACATGCTATATGCGGAGCGCGATGAAGCCGAAGCCGCATCATTTATTCAAGCACTTCAAAAGCGTTTGCAAATCCCCCCAAATGCCCTTGTACTCGACGCTGCCTGTGGAAAGGGTCGGCATGCTAAAACACTCCAACTACTAGGACTTTCCGTTGATGCGTTTGATCTGTCACCCCAAAATATTCAGGCCGCCAATACATTAGCCTCCGAAAATTTAAGCTTTTTTGTGCACGATATTCGCGTGCCAGTACCTAAGCATGGTGATTACGATGTTGTATTTAACTTCTTTACAAGCTTCGGTTATTTTGATCACGCATCTGATAATTTATTAGCCTTTCAAACCTTCGCTGATGCATTAAAGCCAGGTGGTGTTTTAGTCATGGATTTTTTTAATCCTACGTATGTATTAGCCAATTTAGTTCGGGAGGAAGTTGTTACACGCGGAGGAATATCGTTTGAAATTAAGCGGTGGGAGGCCAACGGGTTTTTGCATAAGTCCATTGTTTTTGCCGATAAGGGCAAAGATTTTCGGTTTATGGAAAAAGTAGAATTGATTGGTAAACAGGACTTTATCGCGTATGCGGCTCAGTCTGGATTAAGTTTAGTAGATTTATTGGGCGATTATTCATTGGCACAATTCGACGAAAAATTCTCACCACGAATGGTTTTTATTTGGCAGAAAAAATAAAAAGTATGGATACTTTTCAAGCCCTTTGGACAACAGAATCAAGCGATGGAGGATTTACTACCTCAATACAATCATTGCCTTTTGAGATTTTGGGCAATCAGGAAGTGCTTATTAGAGTTAGCTATTCTTCGCTCAATTATAAGGATGCACTTTCTGCATCAGGCCACCGCGGTATAACGCGGGATTTTCCACATATACCTGGAATTGATGCTGCGGGAGTAGTGGTGTCAGATCAGCGAGGGATTTTTCATCCGGGTGATGAGGTCATTGTCACTGGTTTCGATCAAGGAATGAATCGTCACGGTGGGCTATCTGAGTACATTTCAGTTCCGGGTGACTGGGTGATTGCGATGCCCACTGGCCTTACTGTACGATCTGCCATGCAATTAGGTACAGCAGGATTGACGGCCGGGTTAGCCATTCAAGCATTATTAGCCAATGGCCTCAGTTCAAATGCTGGCGAAATTCTTGTTACGGGAGCGACAGGAGGAGTTGGCATGATTGCCGTTGCATTGTTGGCAAAGCTACAATTTAACGTTGTTGCCATGTCTGGAAAACCGGAATTGGATGAGAGATTAATGAAGCTGGGAGCCAAACGAATTATACGCCGACAAGAATTTTTGGCGGAGAAACCGCGCGCGTTGTATCCCATGCAATTTGCCGGGGCTATTGATGTGCTCGGCGGAGACGTGCTCGTAAAATTGTTGAAAAGTTTACAATATGATGGCGCAGTGGCTGCGTGTGGCATGGCAGCAGGGGTCGATTTACCACTACAAGTTTATCCATTTATCCTGCGCGGTGCGCGGTTGATTGGGATTTATTCTGCGGATGCTCCTTTAATACGTAAGCAAGAAATTTGGCAATTATTAGCGTCTGATTGGGCGATACCTGTAGAAGATTTAGCTAATGAAATTTCATTGGAGGAAGCCCCGAAAATCTTAGATGATCTCTTGGCCAGTCGTTCTTATGGACGCTATGTCGTTAAAATTTAACGAATTTGATTGGTTTTTGGCCTGCAATTCCTTCGAACTGAATAAAATAAGTGCCACTAGGTAAACTCCGCAAATCAATTATCTCGGTATTTAATGTCTTTTCCAACCAGCGTTTTCCCGTTAGGTCTACGATGGCGATACGCGCTGAAATTGATTTCCATTTATCAGGAATTCCGAGTTGAATTCCGCCTTGTGTGGGATTCGGAAATGCAGTGATTTGCGTAAACGGATTCTCTGTTTCTTGTCCAAGAATACTAATATATAGTTTATCGGAAGTAGCAAGGCATCCATTGATGTCGATTAGTTGAATCTTGTATGCACCTGATTGCGTTGGTAGAAATTTGGGTTCAGTGGCACCAGGAATTTTTGTTTCCTCTAAAAACCACTGCATATTCGTTCCCTCTGTCGAGTTCAAATAACCGTCTCTATATGAAATCAATGGCGATGACGGATTAGTCACATTCAATGTAAAGGCATTGGAAAGTGTTGGACATACACCACCAAAACTAGCCGAAACTTGATAAGATCCACTTTTGGTGACTACAATGCTTTTGCCACTTTGTCCGGTAAGCGAACCATTGATTTGCCAGGCTAAATCTGCTGGTTCATTGGTAATCGCTGTGATCGTTTCACTAATGCCATTGCAAATCGTTTTGCTTCCTGATTTATCAATGCTGATTATCGGTGCTTTTAGTTGGCTTACTGGCACTTTAACTCGTGGACTTGGGCAACCCAACGAATTAAATTTCATGTCGTATAGATAGTAAAAACCTGACGCAATCGGAGAACCATTGAATAAGGCTCCGGTCATGGATAAAATATGTGGAATCGTATAAGGGTAACCTAAGTTAGTGGGGGCGTTCACGGTATCTGCGAGCGATCGATTACTACGGAAGATTGTTGCTCCATTGCTGCAACTCTGCGAAATCAGGTAATTACCTGGTTTAGGGAAGGGTAAATTAAGTTCAACAATTTGGCCGGGATCATTTTTGTCATCCGTAAGTTGGCTATTGATTTTATTAAAATTTCGCTGTGTTCGGGTGGCAATGAGGTCTTTGGCTATGGAATAGACCAATTCCCCTGTATCTTGATTTAATACGGAAAAAGTTATGGTTCCAGAGGTGCCCACATACACGCGAGCGGTAGTTAAGATCACAGGTGTTTTGATTTCAAAAATGGGTGCTGGTCCGAAGTTTTCAAAGTAGGTGCCTGATCCAAATGCAGCCTTTGTAGCTGGCCCTAAGGTGCCAGAAAAATCAGCGGTGGAAACAAAATAATCTCGTCCAGGCGTAGCAGAAACTTTTAGGCCTGAGCCAATTAATGTATTGTTGCTGTACCAAAGTGGATAACCGTTTGTTGAATTTAAGGTCAAGGCATTCGAACCTACGCAACTTGTTCCTGTTGCGATTGGTGCTGGAGGGTTTTCTGTTTGGTATTGAGTGGAAACCTCATTATTTCCAGCAAATTGGTCGCCAACGAGTCTGGATTGCAACTTAAATTGATAGTTTTTACCAGCCTCTAAGGTGACTGGACCACTCACTGAAATGATGGTCTCTTTCCCAGATGCAAGGACTGGTATTGTACCTGATAACTGTCCTATTTCATTTTGATTTAATAAAACACTAACTCGGATGGGTATTTGTGTTTGGGCTTTACTACCTAAATTTTTGATTCTAGCTTGTACAGTTGTTGACCCGGAGGTGGCACAATTGAATCCACTGTTGCTGCTAATTGACAGTGCGGCGATGTCATTTGAAGCTTGTGTAATTTCTAATAGGAAATCGTTCGTTTCACCGCTTGCGTAGTTGCCACAGGTACTCGGACGTCCATTAGTGCTCGAAATGAGTCTCATTCGGTAATAATTTCCAGCTGTAGCCAGCGGGGATATTTGAATGCTTTCACGAAAGGTAGAGTTAGCTTGAAATGACTTAACCGTTTCTTCTGCATCGTCGAAATCTCCATCTTGATTCCAGTCGACAAGTAGCAAAGCATCTTTCAGCTGTGCATTGGCAAAATCAATTTGCCAATCTAGCTGGGATCCTTGTTCGGTTTGAATTCTTTTTTGTGTAAAATCTGTTGCAGTTGCATCCGTAAATTCGGTTGTGCCAAATTTTGATTTCGTGATGCTATTGAGAT